>CAKZQX010001068.1 GCA_937141995.1 uncultured Chloroflexaceae bacterium
ATCACCATGCTGCCCGCTACGGCGTTCATCGCGGCCTCTCCCCGGAGGCCGACTGGATCGGCTTCGCGTTGACCTCCGGCGCAGCGCTCCGCCTCAACCGCATTGTCGGGGATGCGCTGCTGGCCGCAGGCATTCCGGCCCTGTCTCTTCAGCCCTCTGCTTCACTCCAGAGTAGCGCGGGAACATTACAAGCCTGGCAGACCAATACTATCGAGCAGGCGCTCAATCAGCGACTGGTTCCGGTAATCCACGGCGATGTCGCTTTTGACACGCAGCAGGGCAGCGCAATTATTTCAACTGAGGCACTGTTTGCCCATCTGGTTCTGCATACCACACTCCGGCCAGGGCGGATCATCCTGGTTGGCGAGGCCGCAATCTACACCGCCGACCCTCGCCTTGATCCGCAGGCCCAACCCATCCCACTCATTACGACAGCGAATATCGAGCAGGTGCTGTGCGGCGCAGGCGACTCGCACGCTGTCGATGTCACCGGCGGCATGCGGAGCAAGCTGGAGTTGATGTGGCAGTTGATCCAGGCTCTACCGGGCCTGGAAATCATTCTGATTGGCCCTGCACCGGGCCGATTAACGCAGGCTCTGCGTGGCGAGGCGCTTAACCTGGGAACGATTATTCGCAAAGACTAACGGGCAGCCATACGTTCCCGGCTTCTCGTTATCAATGTAACCAGATGACGTGACTATGATTGCAGAAGATTTTATTGCGCGCAAACGGCCTTCCTGGGAGCAGTTGACAACCCTGCTCAACCGCTCGCAAAACAGCCTGAGCAACCTCTCCGCCGAGGAGTTGCAAGAGCTGGGTCGCCTCTACCGACAGGCCACATCCGATCTGGCTGTTGCCCGGCGCGACTTTGCTACCCACGCCGTCACTGCCTATTTGAATGGATTAGTTGCCCGCGCCCACGGCACGATCTACCGGGATAAGAGCCCCCGACTGCAGCAGTTGCGCATCTTCTTCACCAGTACCTTCCCGCGCATCTTTCGGGAAACCTGGGGCTACACGCTGGCATCCTTCCTGATGTTTCTGCTCCCGGCCCTGGTTAGCTTCATCATTGCCTACCGCGATCCGGATGCCCTCTCCCTGCTTATGCCCGGCGCACAGAGTGTTATTAGCGATATCCGGGAGGGGCGCGAGTGGTGGCTGCGGATCAACGAAGATGGGCGCACCGCATCGGCATCGTCGATTATGACTAATAACATCCGTGTCACCTTCCTGGCCTTTGCCGGCGGCATTCTCTTTGGGGCATTCACCCTCTATGTTCTGGCAATGAATGGCATACTGCTCGGCGGTGTGGCCGGTGCCGCCCAGCATTTTGGCTTTGCCGATAACCTGTGGGGCTTTGTGGCGGCCCACGGCACCGTTGAACTGAGTGTCATTTTTATCGCCGGTGGCGCGGGCTTACAACTCGGCTGGTCAATCTTTCGTCCCGGTCTGTTAACCCGGCGCGCTGCGCTGGTCATCGCCGCCCGTCGCGCGGCGCAACTTCTCTTTGGCTGCGTTCCCCTGCTAGTCATTGCCGGCCTGATCGAGGGCTTTATCTCGCCTTCCAATCTGCCCCTGGCATTCAAACTCCTGGTCTCCATCGGGTCAGGCATCCTGCTGTACAGCTATCTGATCCTGGTCGGACGCCCACGCACTTCACGCCAACCTGCCGACGCCGTCGCCCCGATGCGCACCTCACCCTGAAGGCAGATCTGCAAGCAATACGACAGATAATACGCAAACGAAACCACCAGAAATTCTCGTTCGTCTGAACTATAGAGCAGATAACCGATACCCCGTTTACTCCACTGAGGATATTTTATGAATCGCACCAGCATCGGGCGCACACTCCCCCGGCTTACCGTAATACTGATCCTCATTCTTGGGCTGACAGGTTGCAACGCAGAACCACCTGCCGCACAACCAGCAGCACCAGATACAACGACTACAGCCATACCGGGCGGGACAACTGATACCGCCGGACAGCCGGTACGCATAACCGGCACCTTCGACTATACTAACGACATCATCACCGAGTATTATGTTCAGCATCAGGTTATGCTGGCCGATATGTATGGCTTTGTCATCCGTGACCAGGAGTGGGAAACGCCGATTGACTCCCAGGTAATCGGCTTCCTGGATATCGACGAAGCGGCCCGGCGTGGCAGCTACCAGTTGCAGTTGCCGGCTGCGCCTGCCGGTACCTTCGCTGATGTCGATAACGACAACCAGTCCGACCAGGGCGTGCAGATCTTTGCCGTCTCCTACGCTCCCAACCTGACCGGCGGGCCCTTTGCCGTTGGCGATGACCCCAACCGGGGCTGGCCGATCTATCTGGCATCAATCCGGACCGACCGGGAAAACGGTGACGAAGTGATCGGCGGGAAGCTGATCGTCTGGACTCCCGACGCTGAACAGCAGTTCCCCACTGACTTTGGCCCTGATGCGCTTCTCTTCACCACTGACGACCCGGTTGCCGGGCTGCCGGCCGGTTACTCAATCATAGACCTGGATCAGTCCCCATTTGCGCTGCAGCATACACCCGTCCCGGAACTGACACTGTACGAACCAACTGACGTGGTTGTTAAGGATTTCTCCGACTTAAACTACGCTGACGCTTTCGCGCAAATGTTTGAACAGGTACGCCGGGAATATGCCTTCAACGGTATCCCTAACAAAACGCCTGATTGGGATGCGCTGTACGCCGAGCTTGCCCCACGCATAGCTGCCGCCGACAAGCAGAATGATGCCCAGGCCTTCTACCTGGCCCTCAATGATTTCGTCTTTGCCTTTCGTGATGGGCATGTAAACTTGAATGGTGGCGCGGTCGGTGATCGCACGACCCGGGCAGCGCTGGCCGGGGGATATGGCCTCGCCATTCGTGAACTGGACGATGGGCGCGTGATCGTTGTCTACATCCGCGACAGCGGACCGGCAGACCGGGCCGGTATCCGCGTAGGGGCGGAGATAACCACCTTTGACGGCATGCCAATCGGCACCGCTATCGACAATGTCCAACCGCTCTCCGGACCATTCTCGACCGAGTTTGCGCGCCGGTATGAACAGACGCGCTACCTGCTACGTGCGCCGGTTGGGACGGAAACAGCCATTACATTCACCAATCCAGGACAGCGCCCCCGAACTGCTACCCTGACCACCGCGTCCGGACAGCAGAGTTTCAATGTTACCTCACTCTTTGCCGACTACGATCCTTATGCACTGCCGGTGGAGTATGAACTCCTGCCATCGGACATTGGCTACATCCGGGTTAACTCAAACTTTGACGATCTCAACCTGATCATCCGCCTCTTCGAGCGCGCACTGGCAACCTTTGATCAGATAGGCGTACCGGGGATTATCATTGATATGCGTTTGAATCTGGGTGGCGCGCCGCTTGGCCTGGCCGGTTTTCTCACCGACGAAACAATTCCGCTGGGACAACTGGAGTATTACAGTGAGGCAACCGGCACATTTGAACCCGACGGCCCCCCTGACGAAGTCTTTCCGAACGAAAATCAGTGTAACTGTTCACACTTGGGGGGAAAGAATTTCAGGCCGGGGTCGGTGCAGGCG
>CAKZQX010001069.1 GCA_937141995.1 uncultured Chloroflexaceae bacterium
CTCATTGGTGGCCTCGTTCAACTCGATCTCTTCCAGCCAGTAGGTGTAGGTTGTTGCCGCCTGCACCTGTGTGTCGCGCCAGGTATAGACCGCGCCACCCTGCCCGCGCCCTTCTGCCGGGATCAGCTTCGGTGTGATGCGTGTGGCACCGGCCCGCGTCCCATCGACGCTGCGCAGCAGATGGAAGCCCCAGGTATCCAGTTCCGCGCTGGTCTCCCAGCGCAGGCTGATCGCGCCGGACTTGGTCGTGGCGATAAAGCTCTCCAGGGCAATCGCGGTGGGGCCGGTAATGTTCAACCGGGCGAGCCCGAGCTCGCTCGGATAGTAGGTCCAGATATCCAGCCCCTTCTTGTCACCAAAGCCACCGTTGGGATCGCAGATATCGGGCGGGTTGCCGTCTGCGGCAAAGCCGTAGGCGCGCTGCTGTGTGCGTGTATCAAAGCCGGTCAGCGGATCGCTGTAGCGGACATCCGGTGGATCGCCCGCACTGTTCGGGCAGAGCAGGCCGTTGACCTCCACCCCGACAAGCGTGTCATTGGCGGTCGTGTAGCCCCGATCATCGTAAAACGCGCCAAAGCAACCGCCCTCCCAGAGTGGGCAATTCCCCCCGGGTGGATTGAGGAGTTGCAGGATCGGGCCACCGTAGATGTTATTCTCCACATCCAGCATCGGGAAGTGGATCTCCCCCCCATTGATCGTAATCCGGGAAACATATCCCTGCCCGATTGGGAGGGGATCGCCATTATCGGCCAGGCCATTCCACGCTGCCGTATTTACTCCCTCATTGACAAATCCGCGCAATACGGCATTCCGGGGATTGGTCGGATCAAAGTTGGTACCGTTCCGGCTGATAACAATCTGGTAGGTACCATCCACATTACTGGTAAACCGAAATGTCCCCCCCTCACCAACGCGGGTCACATTATCATCGGTGCCGATAAACTGGAAGTTGCTGACCCGGGGCGGCTCCGGCGCCGGCGGGATGTCCAGAGCTTGCAGGGTTGCATCTGCCGGTCGGTTAAAGAAGATCGGGAAATCCGGGCCGGCCAGGTTAGTATCGCCCTGGAGTTCCATCAACTGGTTCTGGGCCTGAAATGACCTGTTGGGCTCCGACAGCACATCCCGGTACAACCGGGTGCCATTGCTGTCCAGAAAGCCCTGCCGGTTGGCAAACAGCACAAAGCCGTTCGGGTCCATGCCCCGCAGATTAATTTTGTAAAGATATCCATCGTTGCTGACAACATAGACCACGCTCCAGAGCGGCCGGTTATTCTGGCCGGTAAACAGCGTCAGGTAGTAGGTAAAGAGCCGACCCTGGATATCATTTGTGCTTGTGAGGCTTTCGCGCACCGTGACATCCCACATAGCAACACTGGTGCCCTGATCATCTGGTATCTCCTCAAGCTCTATTTTACCATTGGGGGTACCTTCGTAATCCTCGCCAGGCCCTGCCGGGCCATAAAAGACAACCGCATAAATACCCGTTTCCGGTACCTGGTAAAAGCAGGGGATATAGCCTTCCGGTATAGCGTCGCCGGGGGTGGCATCTCCCGCGTCGGCGATGGTCCGTGGGCCGGCCAGTTCCTCGGTACGGTCGTTCATGCGTCCCTGGGCCGTGTTGCCGGTCGCGGCGCGCTGTTCCCGGCAACTGAACGCCGGGTCGCCGTCGATTGTCGTATTACCGATTGGCCCGGTCACGACGCCGGGCATGTACACCTGAATGTCGCCCTCATCGGGTGTTTCAGGGACATCAAGCGCACTCGACCCCAGCAAAAGATACTCACCCTCCTCGGCGTAGACGCGCAGCAGCGTGCGGCGCAAAACAAAATCCCCATAGTTGCTGACCCGCCACTCAAGATTAGCCCGCGCCCCTGCGATGTCCTCGGGGTAGAGTGTACGGCTGCCCTCGGCGGCAAGCGGTGCTGCCGGGAGGATAAATAGCGTACCCAACACTAGGCAGAGTAGCAGACTAGCCGAACGGATGCACCATGGCATACCAGTAGAGCAAGATTTCATAGCATTGTCTCCGGACATGTGTAGAATTTCCAATCGTGCCGGACTGTAGTAGCAAAATCTGTTCCAGCACGCTATGCCGGGTGGTGATAGCCGCCGGTAAATATTCTGCAATCTGTGCAAAACATTTCTTCACGCAAATAAACCAATATGAGAAGAAATTCACAATGCGCCTGTGGTATACTTTGTGGTACACTTCTTGCTCCATACCAGCATCCGAGCCTGATTAACTCACACGCCGTTCTGGACCTGGTATCGTTAGATTCGAAAGTCTCACCCACCATGCCTGCTGATTCGCAACCAATGCCGTTTGCTGCTTCCCTTGCTGCTTCTCTCACCACGTTGGGCGATCTGATCACCGAAGGAATACTGGTTTACAGCTTGCAGGGCGACGCTGTGCTGATCAATGCCGCCGGTCGCGCTATCCTGGGGCTGCCCGCCGAGCGCACCCCCGCCGAGTGTGCCGCCTGGTTTGCACAACATCTGTTCGATAGCACAGGTATGCCCCTGACCAGGGACGAACTGCCCCGGCAACGGGTGGCCCGGGGCGAAACACTTCGCGCCCTCGAGGTGCGCTATTGTGGCCCGAACGCTAGTGAGCAGGTGCTGCATCTGAATGGGCAATGTCTGCGGGATGCCGCCGGGCGGCCCGAGGCCGCTCTGCTGGTCTTCCGCAATATCGCTGCCGAACCCGTAGCCCGGCATACATACACCGATCTCCAGGATCGCTTCGAATCGCTCAATTTGCACCTGTCCCGGCAGGCCGCGCAGTTTCGCACGGTAATTGCCAGCCTCCCCGACGGCATTACTATTGTTGATACGGCGGGAAATGTGTTGCACATGAATGAAGCCGGGCAGCGTATCCTGGATCGCACCCCGGCCGCACACCTGACGGAGAGTGTCCAGCGCTACGATGTCCGTACGCTGGAGGGTGAGCCGATGCTGCCGGCGGATCTGCCGCTGGCGCGAGCCCTGCGTGGTGAGCAGGTAGTGGGGATGGAGCACCTGATCTGTGGGGTCAGCGGTGAGGCCACCCGGATCAACGTGAGTGCCAGCCCGGTACGCGGTCAGGAAGACGATATCATCGGTGCTGTGGCCGTCTTTCGTGATGTGACTCGGCGGCGGCAGCAGGAGGCAGACCGGCAACAACGGTTAATTGAACTGGAAGGACTGCGCGAGATAGCCCAGGCTACGGCGCTGGCCCGGCGTGAATCGGCCATTTATGAAGTGTTGGTAACCCGCCTGGCACGTTTATTGCAAACGGAGGTTTGTGTGTTGTTGATGCAGGATGACGACAGTGGCACCTTCACAGCACACACACCGGCTTACGGAATGACGGCGGATCAGGCGGCAACTTTAACACTTTCGGAGCAAATGCTGGCGCAGGTAGAAGAACAGGTAGGCCCGGGTTATCCACTGGTGCTGGATACGCGGAGTTGCCCACCCGGTAGTGCCACCGCGCGACTGCGCGAGACATTTGGCGCGCGTAATGCGATCCTGACCCGGCTGACCGTCCGCGAACGTGTCATTGGGTTGCTCCTGGCATGTAATACACTGAATAGTGACGCCTTTTTTGATGAGCGTGATATTCGTCTGTTGCAAACCGTCGCACCGCAGGCCGCGCTGGCGATTGAGAATAGCCGGCTCTACACCCACGCTCGTCAGATTAGCGCCGAGGCCCGCGCTCAGGCCCGCCATCTGACCCGCGTGAATGATGAACTGGATGCATTTACCTACTCGGTGTCGCATGATCTGCGCGCGCCGCTACGGGCCATTACCGGCTTTACGCGCCTGCTGGAGCGCAGCCTGCCCGAACTGTCCGACCGGACGCGCCATCAATTGACGCGTATTCAGGTAAATGTTGACAAAATGAGTAATCTGATCGACGCGCTGCTGGCCTTCTCGCGCGCGGGTCGCCAGACTCCCGATCGTGATCTGGTAGATACACACGCGGTCGTTCAGGAGGCGCTCAAGCTGTATGCGCAGTCACTGGCTGCATGTGAAGCGCATGTGCATGTTGGTACACTTCCGCCCATCCAGGGGGACAGTCGCCTGCTGGAGCAGGTCTTTGTCAACTTGATCAGCAATGCCATCAAATACCGCCGTCCCGATACACCGCTGCAGGTGCAGATCAGTGGAACCCGGGAAGAAGGCATGGTGACGCTGATTGTACGTGATAACGGGATGGGCTTTGATATGCGTTATCACGATAAGATCTTCCAGGTGTTCCAGCGTTTGCATACTGATGAAACCTCCGAGGGAACGGGAATTGGTCTGGCGCTTGTACGCAAAATTATCGAACGGCACGATGGCCGGATCTGGGCAGAGGGAATGCCTGGCGTTGGATCAGCCTTTTTTATCGAGCTACCCGCCTTTGATGCAGGAAAGGAGCATCAGCATGGCAGATGATGGGTCCGCAGTGTTGACAATTGTGCTGGTGGAAGATAACCCTGATGATGAAGAGTTGACACTGGCGGCGCTGGATGAGCTTAACCTGCGTAATCCGGTGGTAGTTCTGCGCGATGGCCAGGAGGCCATTGATTACTTTTTTTGTCAGGGAAGCTACGCTGGGAAATCACTCGAATTGCCTAGTATAATCATGCTCGATCTGAAACTTCCTAAAATTGATGGGTTAGAGGTGCTGCGCCAGATTAAAGATGATGCTCGGCTCAAGCGAATTCCAGTCGTTGTGCTGACCTCTTCGCAGGAGGAGGCCGATGTTATCACCGGCTACAATCTGGGCGCGAATAGTTACATCGTTAAACCAATCGATTTTGAACAGTTGATGGAAACAGTTCGCTCAATTGGTAACTACTGGTTGATTGTTAATGAACAGCCTCCGCTTTAACCGGCTATGAAAACGTGTGTATTACTGGTTGAA
>CAKZQX010001070.1 GCA_937141995.1 uncultured Chloroflexaceae bacterium
AGGTGTCCGACAGACGATATCTGGAGGGCCAGGGCTGCCCCCCGACATTGTGGTGAAACAAAATACTCCCGCCGCCGCGCCGGTTTCGTGGTAAGCTATAACTATCCAACGCTATCCAACTCTGGTTTTCGCGGACCTGCAACGATGGAGGAACACAGGCATGGGTGCAGTAACGACCCTCTTTTTCGACCTTGGCGGCGTCTGTCTCAGCAACGGCTGGGATCGGGAGCAGCGGCGGGTGATTACGGACAACTTCGGGCTGAACTATGATACCTTTGACCGCCGGCACCGTCAGGTGGTCGATACTCTCGAGCGTGGGCAGTTAACATTGCACGAATATCTGCAGTGGACGATGTTTTATGAGGCTCGCCCCTTTACCATTGACGAAGTGACGAGCGAGATGCTGGAGCTATCCACGCCTTTTCCGGACACGCTGGAACTTATCACCGCCCTGCGGAAGACCAACAACTACTTGCTGGCGACGATCAACAATGAGTCGCGGGAGCTGAACGAGTACCGGATCAAGAAGTTTGAACTGCGTTCGCTCTTTACCGCCTTCTTCAGTTCATGCTATTTTGGCATGCTCAAGCCGCAGCCGGATCACTACCGCCGGGCGTTAGAGATCACCCAGCGCTCCGTCGAAGAGTGTCTCTACATCGACGACCGCCCCATGAATGTCGAGGTGGCGCGTATCCTGGGGATGCACGCAATCCAGTTTATCGACGCAGGCCAGCTTGAAACCGATCTACGGGCAGCGGGGGTACAATTCTGAGAACCGATTTGTTGTCATAGCCATAGAGGACACCGAGGACGCAGAGATGGTGAACGGGCATGGGCTGTTCTGCGCTTCGTGTTCCCATTCCGGCGCATTGCTGGTTTGCCGGCAAACTGGTATGAGCACCGGAAACCGAGAACGGAGAACCGAGAACCAACTCAGTGTTGGGGGATGCGCCTGTGCGTGTCTGTATCCCTGTTCGCGGCCGCAGGAGGTTTGGGGCAGACCACCGTGCCTGCCCCTACCGAACACATTTTGTTTAACCGGGTGGCGCATCAGGCGGCATCGACGGTGCGATAGCCACCGCGCCCCCCCGGATTGAAGGCATCGGCCAGCGCGCGAATGAAGGCACCGGCAAAATGCACCTCGGTCTGGATCAGATTGGCGAGCACGCGCGGATCACGCTCCTCCCACTGCTCCGAGAGGTCGGTAATATTTGTACTCACCAGTTGAATATAGGCCGGTTTCGGGCGTTGCCCCGCTCTATCCCACTGGTAAATCCGCCGAACTTCCACCGCCGGGGCATCCACCTCGGCGGCTTCTTCCGGATAGAACCGCTGGAACGCCCGGTGAAACGCCTTCTGGAACAGGCGCACCAGTTCCGAATCCTTATGGTCATGCATTCCGGGCGCGCTGACCGTGTAAGTCCAGATCAGATCCAGCGGCTCAGAATCGATATTGCGATGCTCCGAGCGGATCTGGTGCAACGCCGACCAGGTAAAATTCACCTCAACCCAGGGCGGTATATTCTCGGCAGTGAGCGGGTCGGAATGTTCAGGGAACAACTCCACACGATAGCTGCGATCATGCACGCTGGGTACAACACTCTCTACCAGGGCATGTTCGTGTAAACCGGCAGCCACCCAGGCATCTTCCAGACTTGCTACAAGATCCTCGTAGGTCAGCATTGCAACACCTCACCAGATGAAAGAATACTGGAAGGTCAACCGTCACGGGTGCCGGTCAGCCGGGTCGGGCCGCGACCGCCGGCAGTATACCGCATGTTTCGGGCACCTTCCATCCAGAGAACTCGCACCATACTCATAGAATAGCACTGCCATATTGTACCGCATATCGCCAAAGCTGTAGTGCTTATGTCCACTGGCACTCTCGCCAAATGAGTGCTAAAATCCCCCTTGACAAATAAGACAGAGTTCGGTAACATATGGACGGTTAGCACTCGATGACTGAGAGTGCTAACCGCTCACCTTTATCTGACGATACTCGACGATTAGTGTTGCATGGAATGATTTAAACAAGGAGGTATGTTCGCTATGGCCGCGGACTTCCGCATTCGTCCACTTGGTGACCGGGTTGTAATCAAGCCCGCCGAACGTGAAGAAAAGACCAAGAGCGGGATCTTCCTGCCCGATACGGCGACAAAAGAGCGTCCCCAGGAAGGCACTATTCTGGCGGTTGGCGAGGGCCGCCGAGACGACAACGGCAAGCTGGTACCCATGAATGTTCAGGCCGGCGACAAAGTGCTCTTTGCGAAGTATGCGGGTACCGAGTTCAAGGTTGATGATGTTGACTATCTGATTCTGGCTGAGAAGGACATCCTGGGCGTTATCCAGGAGTAAAAGTACCAGGGTGAGCCCTGGGTTTAGCTTCCAGTGAAGACTGTATACTTCAACTTTCGTTTCTATAATTGAGGAGGATTTTAAAGCATATGCCGAAGCAGTTGCATTTTAACGAGGAGGCCCGCCGCTCCCTCAAGCGCGGTGTAGATACTATCGCCGACGCGGTAAAGACGACGCTTGGCCCGCGTGGTCGGAATGTGGCGATTGATAAGAAGTTTGGCGCGCCCACCGTCACCCACGACGGCGTTACCGTTGCCAAGGAAATTGAGCTGAAAGACCCCTTTGAGAACATGGGGGCGCAGTTGCTCAAGGAGGCCGCGACCAAGACCAACGATGTGGCCGGCGACGGTACGACCACCGCGACGGTGCTGGCTCAGTCGATTGTCACCGAAGGTCTCCGGGTTGTAGCTGCCGGAGCTAACCCGATGCTGCTTAAGCGTGGCCTGGATCGCGGCGCTGAGGCGGTGGTTGCGGCGATCAGGTCGGCCGCTTCGCCGGTACGCGATCGTGCCGATATCGCGC
>CAKZQX010001071.1 GCA_937141995.1 uncultured Chloroflexaceae bacterium
GCACCCGGCATGCCGTGGGACCGACGCGCATCAGCTTTTCAGACAGTCTCTCAGACCAGCCAACAGGAGTTATGAACGTGTCACCGGGAACTGTGCTTATTGTTGATGATGAGACGAGTATTCGCAATGTCACCCGCGCTTATCTGGAGCACGAGGGCTTTCAGGTGATCTGCGCAGATAATGGCCCTGAGGCGCTGACACTGGCCGAACAGCACCGGCCCGATCTGATCATTCTCGATCTGATGCTGCCCGGCATGGATGGCATGGAAGTCGCGGCTCGCCTGCGCCAGGAGTCGGATGTCTACATCTTGATGCTGACGGCGCGCAGTGAGGAAGCCGACCGGGTTGCCGGACTGCGCATCGGCGCGGATGACTATCTGACCAAGCCGTTTAGCCCACGCGAACTGGTGGCACGGGTGCAGGCGATCTTGCGCCGTCGTCGGGGAACCGCCGAGCCGGACATGTCCCTACGGTTTCAGCATGTGCGCGTTGATGCGGAACGGCGCGAAGCCTGGGCCCACGACCAGTCACTTGACCTGACCACCACCGAGTTTGACGTGCTGCTGGCGCTGACGCGGCATGCAGGCAAGGTGTTGAGCCGCGAGCAACTGATGGACCTGGTGTGGGGCGCGGATTTTTATGGCACCGACCGGGTCGTTGATGTGTATGTCGGGCAGGTGCGGCGCAAACTGGAAGCGGTTACCGGCGAGACCCTGATCCGTACAGTACGCGGTGTGGGCTATAAGTTTACGGACAAGCGCCGATGAAACTCTGGCGACAACTGCGCTGGCGGATCATTGCCGCCCAGATCGTTGTGGTCATTGTCGGCGTGATTGTGCTGGCCTGGGTTGCGGATGCCATCGCCGTCAGCACGGTAACGGAAGCCCTGGAAGCGGCGCTGCTGATCCTGCCCGGCGATGCGGCCCGGCTGCCGGCGGGGCGGGTCAGTCAGGCGCTGCTCGCCAGCTATCGGCAGGCGATTACGCAGGCGTTGTTGATCGCCGCTCTGGCCGCCACGGCGGTGGGCATAGCGACCAGCCTGCTGCTGACCCGCGAGATTCTGCGTCCGCTGCGCCAGATTGGGCATAGCAGCCGGCGTATCGCGGCCGGTCATTACGACGAGCGTGTCACGGTGCCGGGCAGCGATGAACTGGCGGCGGTGGCCCACAACTTCAACCTGATGGCCGACACGCTGGCCCAGGTTGAACAGCAGCGCATCACGCTGATCGGCAATGTAGCGCACGAACTACGTACACCGCTGGCCGGGTTGGAAGGTTATCTGGAGGGGCTGATCGATGGGATCGTGCCCGACGACCCGGCGACCTTTAGCTCTATGCAACGCGAAGTACGGCGACTGCATCGTCTCGTCAATGATCTGCAGACGCTGTCGCGGGTGGAGGCGGGGCAGGTTTCGCTCCAACTGAGCAGCTTCGATCTGCTGCCGCTGGTGCAGCATGTGCTGACGCAACTGCACCCCCAGGCCGGCGTACAGCGGCTTGCGCTCCGCCTGGAAGAGCCGTCCGCGTCAATGCAGGTGTATGCCGACCCGGATCGCACCGCGCAGGTGCTGCTGAATCTGGTGGGGAATGCCATTCGTTACACCCCGGCGGGCGGTAGCATCACTCTGCGCCTGACCAGCGTCAATCGGATGGCCTGCCTTACCGTGACGGACACAGGTATCGGTATTCCCGCCGAGGCACTGCCCTACATTTTTGAACGCTTCTACCGGGTTGATCGTTCGCGTGCGCGCAGCAGCGGCGGCAGTGGCATCGGGTTGACGATTGCCCGCCATCTGGCGTGGGCGATGGGCGGCGATATCACCGCCGGCAGCCCCGGTGCAGGTCAGGGTAGCAGCTTTTGTTTGACGCTGCCGCTGGCAACCGGCGACAGTTCGCCATAGTCGTTTGCCTGCGCCACATGCCAAGAGCCTCCCGGAGGGACGCGCCGAAGCGCGTCCGCCGCCCGCGTTGTTCCGCATATTTCCACCACAACGCCCATGCGCCACATGCCGACAGATAGCCGGCACGGATATTGCGATAGGCATAGTCAGAACCGTGTATATTGCAAAATACCGAGCCAGGAGGAGTTTATGACCCGGATAGAGAAAACAATTGATGTCAATGTTCCCGTGCATGTGGCTTACAACCAGTGGACGCAGTTTGAGGACTTTCCCTATTTTATGGAGGGCGTGTACGAAGTACGACAACTCGACGAGAAGCGGCTCTTCTGGCGGGCCAAAATTGCCGTCAAAGAAGAGACCTGGGATGCCGAGATTACCGATCAGACGCCTGATCAGCGCGTTGCCTGGAAGAGTATCTCCGGCGCGGAGAACGCCGGCGCGGTGCTGTTCGAGCCGATTGATGCCGACACAACGCGGGTAACGCTGCGGATGGATTATGAACCCGAAGGACTGCTCGAGAAC
This sequence comes from uncultured Chloroflexaceae bacterium, assembly GCA_937141995.1. Classification (GTDB taxonomy): domain Bacteria; phylum Chloroflexota; class Chloroflexia; order Chloroflexales; family Chloroflexaceae; genus CAKZQX01. The sequence goes on from CAKZQX010001071.1 coordinate 2,423, forward strand.
CTCGGCGACTGGATGGGCTTTGTCTCCCGCCGGGTTGAGGGCGATCTGACCCGCTTTAAGCAGTTCATCGAGGCGCGTGGTCATGAAACCGGCGCATGGCGCGGCGCGATCCATGGCGATAAAGTGGAGAGCGACCCGGAGGCCGTGCGTGCGTTCGCCGTGGGCGATTCAGGTCCGGGAGAAGTGCTGTAAGAGGGTAGGAGCGGGAGCGGTGGGTGGGTTGCTGCTAACCTGCCCACACATAGCAATCCTACAGTTGTCGTAGTGCGGCCTTATGAACGTTGAGAAAACAGTCCGGATATGAAATGACCGGGAGGCCCGGCTTTAGCCGGTTTGGATGCCCGCTGGGATAGCAGCATACTGCTGGAAACGCCCGATCCGGCTGAAGCCGAGACTCCTGAGCAGCGATATCCGGATGAAAAATTCAACATTTTGCAGGCGGTTGGGAGCGAATCCCGAAGAACCAGTTCACGCTCAATCATAGTAGGATTGCTATATCATGTGCATGCCCGGCTGGATCATGTTGATCCAGCCGGGCATTGTGCATGCATCCCTCGTACACGCCAGCTAGTGTGCCAGGCGTGCAATGTCGGACCTACCGCACGATGAGCGGGAGGTAGAGTTCTTCAGGGACAAAAACCGGCCCGACTTCGATAGTGACGGTGGCGATATTTGAGTCGGCCTGACCGTCGTTGACCTTAAATGTAAATGTGTCCATATCCTCAAAGTCTGTCTCCGGCACGTACGTGAAACTGCCGGTAAGCTCATCAAGCTCAAAGGTCGTGGCATGCTGTGGCGCGTCAACCAGCATGAATGTGAGGTTATCGCCATCTGCATCCGTCCCGACGAGTGCTTCCGTCAGCGTCTCATTGGCCGGCATGGTAAATGCAGCATTGCTTGCTTCCGGTGGTGTATTCGCAGATAGATCGATTATCCGCCAGAGTTCAGTTCCACTACTACCATCGTTCGCGGTAAAGAAGACGCTGGCCTCATCCGGTGCGGTATCGACCACCGTGAACTGTGCCGGGTTGGAGTTAGCAACGCCCGGAGCAATATCCTGCACCAGCGTTGTCCCGGCGGTTGTCCCATCAGTTTGCCATAACTCGGCACCATTCGTCCCATCGGCAGCCCGAAAAATAACCAACCCCGCGCTGACCTGCGTGAACGCTTGCGGCAGCGCCCCGGACGGGCCAGATAGAATATCTTCTAACAGCGTTGTACCGGCACTGGTGCCGTCGCTCTTCCAGAGTTCCCGCCCTTCGGTACTTGTCACAGCACTGAAGACAATGGTTGTACCGTCAAGGCGTGTTAAGTCGCGCGGCGAAGAACTGGCTGATCCAGGATTAATGTCCGATACCAGTTCTGCCCCCGCGGTGGTAGCCTTCCAGAGTTCCTGGCCACTGGTACCATTATTCGCTCGGAAGAAGAGTGTACTGGCAACATTCTGGAGTTCTTCAGGTGATGAGTCTCCTGCACCCGGATTAATGTCCTCAACCTGCAACGTCCCGGCCACCGTACCGTTGCTTCGCCACAACTCGCGGCCATCAGCCGCTGTTCTAGCGCTGAAGAAGAGAACGCCATTGACATTCGTCAGATACTCTGGATCAGAGTCGTTCCGACCAGTGTAAATATCACGGAGCAGCGTTGTTCCCGCCTGCGTACCATTACTCTTCCAGAGTTCGCGACCACGACTATCCTCGGCGCTAAAGTAGAGTATATTTCCTACCGGTGTCAATTCCTTCGGATTAAGCGCCATACCTGGAGACAGATTGATTGTGCCCCCAAGCGTTCCATCGCTCGTCCAGAGTTCCCGGTCAGAGCTATTATCTTGAGCCACAAAGTAGAGCC
>CAKZQX010001072.1 GCA_937141995.1 uncultured Chloroflexaceae bacterium
GTCTGCGCCGGTCTACCGCCGGTAGGTCACGCGGTACCCTATGTGACGGTCGATGGGCGGGGCGGGGTGCTGCTGGCGATGCGCCACCTGCTGGGCCTGGGACATCGCCGGATCGCCCTGATTATGCTGCCGTCGGATCTGGCAACCAGTGAGCCGCACTACCAGGGTTACAGCGCGGCACTGACTACGGCCGGCATCGCGGTTGACCCGACGCTCATTCTGGAGACCGGGCGCGCCCAGATCGATGGCGTAACGGCCATGCAGGAACTGCTCGATCTACCGGAGCCCCCGACGGCGGTACTGGCCTGTAGTGATGAAGTGGCATTCGGGGCCATGCATGTGCTCCACACGGCCGGGCGGGAGGTCGGGCGCGATGTGTCGCTGGTCGGCTTCGATGATGTGCCGATGGCTGCGCATACCCAACCGCCGCTGACAACCCTGCACTACCCGCAGCGGGATCTGGGGTTGCACCTGGCCCGGTTGCTGATTGGCCGGATCGAGGGGCACACCCGCAATCAGCAGAGCGTCACCCTGGAGATGAATTTGATTATTCGGAAATCAACTGGTCCTGTACCTGGCGGCGATCAGGGTTGATCGCCAGCGACAGGTTTCTATTACAAACACGACATACGCGTTCGGTTCTCATCCGGGTGTTCACCTGGATAAACGGCCTGATTCGCCTCCGGCAGGGCGGAAGAGACCATCTTTTTGATAAGCATTTTGTACAAAGTACAAAATGCTTATCAAAAAGAACCATACTGTACCATGCTGCCGCAGACGGACCAGGCTTTCATCTAATGAAACGTCCGGTTTGCATGGCAACCGCGTAACATGTGTTACAAAGAGGAGGTTTTCCCAATGGCAAGTATTAAATTCGATCATGTCTACAAGCGTTTTGGCGAGACAACAGTGCTGAAGGATCTGAATATCGACATTCCCGATCGGGAATTTCTGGTGCTGGTCGGTCCCTCCGGCTGTGGTAAGTCTACCGCGCTGCGCTGCCTGGCCGGGCTCGAAGAGATCAGCGATGGCAGCATCCTGATTGGCGACCGGGTGGTGAATGATATTCCCCCGAAAGACCGCGATATTGCCATGGTCTTCCAGAGCTACGCGCTCTACCCGCATATGACGGTCTACGACAATATGGCGTTTGGCCTGAAGCTGCGCCGGATGGACAAGACCGAGATTGACCGACGGGTGAAGGAAGCTGCCGAACTGCTGGGGATCGCGCACCTGCTGGAGCGCAAGCCCAAGGCGCTCTCCGGTGGGCAGCGGCAGCGGGTCGCGCTGGGGCGGGCCATCGTGCGCGAGCCGGCGGTCTTCCTGATGGACGAGCCGCTCTCCAACCTGGACGCCAAGCTGCGGGTGCAGACCCGTGCGGAGATTAGCAAGCTCCATCAGCGCCTGGCGACCACCTTTATCTATGTGACCCACGATCAGACCGAGGCGATGACGATGGGCTCGCGCATCGCGGTAATGCGGGACGGCATTCTCCAGCAGATCGATTCGCCCAAGACGCTCTACGATCAGCCGACGAACATGTTTGTCGCGGGATTTATCGGCAGCCCGGCGATGAACTTCTTTAACGGTCGCCTGGACCGCTCCAATGGTCAGTTGATGGTCAATATTCCGAATGCATTCACGCTGCCGGTTCCCAAAGAAAAGGCCGGAGCTATCGAGAGCCATATTGGGAAGGATATCGTATTTGGCGTCCGCCCCGAGGATATCCACGACTCGGCATTTGTGCCGCGTGGCGTGCGCGAGGATGCCCGCATTCAGGCCAAAGCCAATGTGGTTGAGGTAATGGGTAGCGAGGTCTATGCCTACATTGAGCGTGGCAATAAGGAGTTCATCGGGCGCTTCGATCCGCGCTCAACGGTCAGGACCGGCCAACCGGTTGAGGCGGTTGTCGATATGGACAAGATTCACATTTTTGATCGCGAGAGCGAGCGGGCGCTGGTGTAGGTAAAGACACGCCGGTGCAAAAGCGCAAAGCCGCCGAGGATACGCGCTGCCCAGCGACCTTTGGCTCCCGGAATGACCTGAAAACGGTGAAGGCCCGCAGCGCGTAGCGCGTTGCGGGCCTTGCTCATATGACGCTTAATGGAACACCGGCTCCAAAAGCCGTTAATGCCACGAGTTACGCAGTTGCCATGCAACCCGGACGTTTAACCAGGCGAACACCCGGTTTGAACGCCCACTGCGTAACTCCTGTTAATGCCGCCGATAGTGATCTGAAGAGCTTTAGCGACCGCTTTCTACCGCAAGCTCGGCGGCGCGCGGTTAGCCGGTGCGGCCCACGCTCAGGCTGATCGAGCAGCTTCTACCCGGCCTACCGGCTCACCCGGGCGCGGCCCACGCCCCGTTGGGAGTTTTGAATGTTGAGTTTTGAGGGCTGAGTTTTGAATGCTGACCACTGACCGCTACATTTCTGGTATCCTATACGCATCACTGGTCACGCATCACTATGCCTATGCAACTATCAAAACCACACCGCCAATTCATGATCATCGCCGCGCTGCT
>CAKZQX010001073.1 GCA_937141995.1 uncultured Chloroflexaceae bacterium
AGCGGCTGCCATCGCTACGCCGCAGGGTGTACTCGATATTCCGCAGGTTGCCCGACGCGGCAATCCGCCGGGCCTGGGCCAGAATACCGGGGGCCAGCGGGTCAAACACGATCAGGTCAGCACCATTTTTACCGCAGAGGTCATCAACGGAGGCATACCCGAATAGGTGCGCCGCCTGCCCATTGCAGAAGCGGATCGTTCCATCCAGGTCGGTCAGCAGAATTGCCCCGGGCGAAGTTTCGACCAGCGTGCGGTAGCGCGCCTCGCTCTCGCTGAGTGCCTGCGCGGTGTTCGTCTGAAGTGCGGCAATTTCCTGCTCAAGTTCGGCAATCCGCCGGCGCAGGGCCGCATTCTCGGTCGGTAAGGTTGTGCCGGCTTCGTCTTCAATCGCCATGATGTGCGTCTGGTTTATCCTGAATGCGGTCGCTGTTTCAATTCTAGCATACTAACATTACCTGATTATTTGCAAAGTCAGATACAGGAGGTACGTAGTTGACAGCAAACCGGATGTTTCACCCGATGGAAGCTCGTTTCGCCTGTGGCAGAGACCCGATCTTTTTTTTTAAAAATTCACAACGTGAATTTTTTTGAAAAAAGAAAAAAGAAGTACCATGCTGCCGCAGGCGACTCTGCCGTTCTCTGGATGCAACGCCCGGTTTGATGAACCACCGCGTAACGCGTGTCAGGTAAAGTTAAATTGTGGTTGCGCCCCCTCGCGCTTTGTGCTACCATCTCACTCACGGTACAGCACAAGCAAGGGCGTATGCGACCCTTCGTCGTTACCAGACCGAGCAAATTCCAATGTACAAAGACATACCTACACCGGAGAGTATTGCTCAATCGTCGGCGCAGGCAGATCTGATTGAAGAGTTGCATGCCACGCACCAGGCGATTGCAGCCTACATCCCCGAGCGCCTGATCCAGGCTCAGTTGCACAATCCCCAGCCTGGTCGTGTGCAGGGGGCCTTCTGGCATGGCAGTCTCTTGTTGGCCGACCTTCAGGGGTTTACCGCTCTCTCGGAGCAACTCAGCGTTCTGGGCAGAGAAGGGGCGGAAGCCGTCAGCGCTGTGATCAACCAGTTGTTTGAGGCACTGGTTACGGAAGTAACGGCACACCGGGGAACCCTGCTCAAGTTTGGCGGCGATTCCTTGACGGCCTTCTTCGATGCGGATGCCCTGGAACTGCTACACCCGGCTGCAGCAGTTCAGGCAGCAATGGCGATGCAGCGGCGCATGCGCGATACCTTTGCTGCTGTTGCGACCCGCGCAGGAACCTTCCAACTGGCGTTGCGCGTAGGCGTCCATAGCGGACGCTTTTTCGTCGCCGAGGTGGGTGACGCCGATCATATTGAACTGGTTATCAGCGGCACGGAAGTACAGCGAGTTGTGCAAGCACAGGCTAACGCCGCACCGGGGGAGGTGGTGATTCCGGATCAGACTGCGGCACTGCTGGCGCATGCCCGGCTTGAGGCGTGTACACCCGGGTTGCAACGGGTGATCGAACTGCCTGGTGTCGCGCTGAATACTCCGGACACCGATCGGCTCACCCAGGAAAGCCCCGATTATGTGCCACCGCCGGAACTGCTGGAAACCCAACTTGCCGCATTACGCCCCTACCTGGTACGCAATCTGCCGCCCCGCTTGCTTGATCCCGACAATGTTGCCCAGGGTGAGTTTCGCCCGGTGACGGTGCTGTTTATCAACTTCTACGACTTCAGTGCGATCCTTACCGCAGTGGTGGACGACCCGGAACTCCCGGTTGCCCTGCTCAATGCCTATATTCAGCGGGTGCAGGCTCTGGTGCATCAGTATGATGGGGTGATTAACAAAGTCGATCTGGCTGCGCATGGCGAAAAACTCATGGTGCTGTTTGGTGCGCCTGTGGCCCACGAGGATGATCCGCTGCGGGCGGTACGCTGTGCCCTGGATCTGCAAACTGCGCTGGGCGCGGCCAACGCCGCGATTGCAACCCTGTTACACGATACCGCCGGCACGACCGGAGATGCTGCGGCGCAGCCGATAGCGCTGCGGCAGCGCATCGGCATCAACACGGGAACGGTGTTTGCCGGACGGGTTGGCGGCAGCCGGCGGTACGAGTACAGTGTGATGGGGCCGGCCGTTAACCTGGCCGCCCGCCTGATGGAGGCCGCCGGCGATGGTGAAATCCTGCTCTCCCCGGCCACGCGGTTGGCGGTACTGCACCAGATCGAAATTGTTGACTGTCCGCCGTTGCAGCTCAAAGGCATGGCCGCGCCGATTGTGCCGGGGCGTGCGCTGCGCGCCTGCTCGGACTGGTCGCCGTTGCGCACGATTGGGCATGCGTCTACACATGCGTTGAGTCCGGCACCGCTGATTGGTCGGGAAACCGAACTGGTGCGCCTACTATCCGAGGCGGTTGCGGCTCTGCGGGGGCAGGGGCGCGTGCTGGCGCTGGTGGGTGAGGCCGGGATTGGCAAAACACGTCTGGCGGCGACGCTCCTCCAGCGTCTGTTGTGTTCACGCGGAACAGACTCAGCGGATGCGGCGGTTCCGGGGTTTCAACTCTATGCCGGGGACTGTCAGGGGTATGAGCAGCATACGCCCTACAGCGCCGTCCGTGGCCCGCTCCGCCGCTTGTTTGGCCTGCCCGCCGGTGATTGGGACGATGTTGACCGGGTGCAGATGCTCTGTGCGGCGCGAGTGACGCAGTATGCGCCCCAACTGGCGCGCTTCACGCCGCTGCTGGGTGACCTGTTTGGTCGCGCATTCCCTGAAACACCGTTGACGCGCTGGTTGACGACCGACCAGCGCCATGACCGGCTGCAGCAACTGCTGGTTGCCCTCTTCCTGGGGGCAGCGGCCCAGAAACCGCTACTGCTGCGCCTGGAAGATATTCACTGGGCCGACGCGTCCTCGCTGGAACTGCTCCACCGACTCGCCGCAGCGATCGAACAGGTGCCGCTGCTGCTGCTGCTGACCTATCGCCCCGATCCGCCGGTCGCCGAGACATGGGCGGAACAGATGACTACCACG
>CAKZQX010001074.1 GCA_937141995.1 uncultured Chloroflexaceae bacterium
TCCCGCTTTCAACCGCTGGGGGTGCATCGGCCCTCGGAGGTGGTTGACCCGACCGCCTTTCACTGGAATGATGCGGGTTGGCAGGGGCGTCCCCTGGAAGAACTGGTTATCTACGAATTGCATGTCGGCACCTTCACGCCGGAGGGCACCTTCGATTCGGCTATCAACCGGCTGGACGAGCTATGCGATCTGGGGGTCACGGCGATTGAGTTGATGCCGGTGGCGGCTTTTCCGGGGATGCGCAACTGGGGCTACGACGGCGTGGATCTGTTCGCGCCTGCGCGAGCCTACGGCGGCCCGGAGGCACTGCGCCGCCTGGTTGATGCGGCGCATACGAAAGGTCTGGCCGTGATCATGGATGTGGTCTACAACCATTTCGGTCCTGACGGGAACTACCTGCGCCAGTTTAGCACCAGCTACTTCACCGATCACCATAAAACGCCCTGGGGCGATGCGCTCAACTTCGATACCGAGGACAGCGCTCAGGTACGCGCGTTTTTTATTGCCAATGCCTGCTACTGGGCCCACGAGTACCATATCGACGGCCTGCGGCTGGATGCTACCCACGCCATCCAGGACGACAGTACGCCGCATATTCTGACGGAACTGGCCGTCCGCACGCGCGAGTCGTTGCCGGACGAACGCCATTTCGTTCTCATCGCCGAGAATGAGCGCAATGATCCCCGGCTGATTTCGCCGCCGGAAGCGGGCGGGCATGGGCTTGATGCGGTCTGGGCCGACGATTTCCACCATCAGGTGCGGGTTGCGCTGACGCTGGAGAGCGAAGGCTACTATATGGATTACACCGGGGCGGCGGACGATCTGGTGTTGACGTTGCGGCAGGGTTGGTTCTATACCGGGCAGATGTCGCAGTTCCTGGGGGAGGCCCGGGGCGCGTCGCCGGGTGATCTGCCGCCACCGCGCTTTGTGCTTTGTATCCAGAACCATGATCAGGTCGGTAATCGCGCTATGGGCGACCGACTGCACCATGCCATCAATCTGGCGGCTTACCGGGCGGCTGCGGCACTGCTGTTGCTCAACCCCTACACCCCGCTGCTCTGGATGGGCCAGGAGTGGGCCGCCTCAACGCCATTTCTCTACTTCACCGATCATAATCCCGAACTGGGGAAACTGGTCACTGAGGGTCGCCGCCGCGAGTTTGCGGGCTTCTCCGCCTTCAGCGGGCAGGAAGTTCCTGACCCGCAGGCCGAGGAAACCTTCCTGCGCTCAAAGCTACGCTGGGAGGAGCGCAACGCGCAACCCCACGCGGGTGTACTGGCGCTCTACCGCGAGTTGCTGGCGTTGCGGCGCACCCGGCCTGCTCTGCGCAGCTATGCCCGCGAGACGTTTGCGATCACCGCGTTGAGCCCGCACGCCGTCGCGGTAAGCCGCCTTGGCTCGGGCGCGGACGATGCGTTGCTCATCATCATTAACCTGCGCGAGACGCTGGATCTGGACCTGGCGGCGCAGGCCGCGACGATCCCACCGCAGGGGTACGACTGGAGCCTGCTGCTTGACAGCGAGGATACACGCTACGGCGGGAGTGGCAGCACCAACCTGCTACGCGCTCCATCCGGGCAGGCGCGGCTGCTGCTCGATGGGCCACGGGCGGTTGTGCTGGGGGCACTGGCTGTCAGTAGCGGTTGATATGACTGTACCACGAAGTTCGCGTAAAGCCGCAAAGGACGCCAAGAACCATATAACCTTTGCGACTTTGCGCGAGCTAATCCAGTTGTATTCGACCAGGGTATTGCATCTCAGAGCCAGTTCATACTCAGTTTAGGAATTGATATAGGCAGGTCGCCGAGAACCGTCTGTTCCCGGCGACCTTTGTCGTGTTGGTATGCGCTCTTTTGCCCGGTGTTACTTACAGGAGTTACGCGGTGGGCGTACAAATCGGATATGTACGCCCACAACGGCCGTTTTCGCCTGCGGCAGCATGGTACGTTTTTTCTTTTGCACACCATGGTTGCACTATGTGCAACCATGGTGTGCAAAAGCATGGAATCTTCCGCCCTGCCGGCGGCGAATCGGGCCGGTTGTCCAGACAGACACCTGGTTTGGAACCGACCGCGTAACTCCTGTTACTTACACGACGTACGCGGTCACTGACTCGAAAGGACATGTCGCCGCCGGCAGGGTGGA
>CAKZQX010001075.1 GCA_937141995.1 uncultured Chloroflexaceae bacterium
CCGCAGCCCATTCGCCACCACCAGCAGCGTACCGCCTTCGTGAGCTACGACGCCAAACGGCAGCGAGACGGTACCGCCGATTGCCAGCAGCATCATAATAATCATCACGGTCCCCGCAAAGATCAGGTTCTGCCGGACGATACGACGGGAATTGCGTGCCAGCCGCAGCATCCCCGGCAGGCGGCTCAGGTCATCGCTCATCAGCAGCACATCGGCGCTCTCCAGGGCCACATCGGTGCCGGCCGCACCCATCGCCACGCCCAGTGTCGCCGTTGCCAGCGCGGGCGCATCATTGATGCCGTCGCCAATCATCGCCACCGGACCATACTGCGCCTGGATCTCACGGACTGCCTCGACTTTCTGCTCCGGCAGCAGATCGGCGCGCACCTCGTCAACCCCCAGTTGTTGCGCCAGATTCTCGGCGACATAACGGTTATCGCCGGTCAGCAGTACGACCCGCTCAATGCCCGCCGCCTTGAGTTGCGCGACCACATTGATTGACTCGGCGCGTACGGTGTCGGCGATAGCAATCATGCCCCAGGGCCGCGCATCCCCCAGGATCACCACGGTGCGACCCTGCCGCGCCTGCGCTTCAACTTCCTGCGCCACCTCCGGCGGGAGTGGCTGGAAGAGATCCGGCCGCCCGATGCGTAGCGGCATACCCGCCACCTGCGCCCGCGCGCCTGCGCCGGTCAGTGCCTCAAAGCCCTCGGCCTCCGGCAGAGCGATCCCACGCTCCTCGGCTCCCCGCACAATCGCCCGGGCCAGCGGATGCTCCGAGAAGTGTTCAATTGCGGCGGCGGCGGCAAGCAGGCGCACCTGTGGGGTACTCAAAAGACCAAGCTGATCGTCTGCCGGTGGGGTCAACTCATCCTGCGCCTGCGGCAGATTGTCAGGTATCGCAGCTTCGTCAATCGGCAGGATCGCCACCACACCGGGACGACCCGTCGTCAGCGTGCCGGTCTTGTCGAAGGCGACAACCCGCACCCGCGTGGCGGCCTCCAGGCTAGCCCCGCCCTTGAACAACACACCACCGCGTGCCGAGCTTGCCAGCGCCGAGAGCAGCGCCGCCGGGATCGAAATCACCAGCGCGCAGGGCGAGGCAACCACCATCAGTGTCATCGCCCGATAGAGCGTTTCGCTAACACTCCAGCCCAGGAAGAGCAGTGGAATGATCATCGCCAGCAGCGTAATCCCGACGACCGCATAAGCGTAGTATTGACCGATCACCCGGTCGGTAAAGTCCTGGCTCTGTGCCTTCTGCTCACGCGCCTCGCGCACAATGTTCACAATCCGCGCCAGCGTCGAATCCTGCACCGGCGTTGTCACCTTCACTTCCAACGCACCCTGCCCGTTGAGCGTACCACCAAAGATCCGCGCACCGGGCTGCTTCTCGGCGGGCACCGACTCACCCGTGATGCTGGCCTCGTCCACTGCCGAGGCACCTTTCAGAATGACACCATCGGTAGGGATTTTTTCACCCGGACGTACAATCACAACTTCGTTTACGCCGACCTGCTCGATCGGTACCTCGACCTCGGCGACGGTCCCATTCTGGCGGCGCAACACCCGCGCGGTGGTCGGGGCCATCTCCAGCAGGGCACGAATGCTGGCATGGGTCCGGCCCATGGCGTAGGTTTCCAGCGTGTTGGAGAGCGCGAAGAGAAACATCAACACCGCCCCCTCACGCGGCTGCCCAATCAGCGCGGCACCCAGTGCGGCGATAATCATCAGAAAGTTTACATCAAACTGGCGCGCTTTCAGCGAGTCCCAGGCATCCTGCACACTGTAGAAGCCGCCGGCAAGGTAGGCCAGCGCATAGAGCATCCAGGGCACCGCCGGCGGCAGAGAGGTCAAATCCTCGATCAGCCAGCCCACAATCAGGCTGACCAATGTTAGAACGGTCAGACGGATCATCCATGGCAGCGCCGCCAACTCTTCATCTTCTTCGGTGGTGGCCGGATCGGTTGGGACAACCGCAGGCTGCGCGTGCAGAGTTGCGCCCTGACTGCGTGCCAGCGTCTCAAGCGCACGCATATCGACCTGATCCGGAGCATAGCTCAGGTTCAAGCGCTGCTGCTTCGCGTCATAACTGGCGGTAATCACACCGGGTTGGGCACGTACCTGGGTGAGTAATTGCTTCGTATTCATCGTAGGTCGGGCTATATGAGTTGTCATGTAGTTGTTCCTTTCTGCTTGAGCAGATCCTTATTTCGTTCGTTCAGCCTTGTGTATCCCTGTAAGGAGTATCTATTAAGAATGATTCTAAACACTGCCTAAAAAAATTTGGGGGCTTCCCCAAACCTGCGGCGGTACGGCAGATAGATGTTCCGCCATACCGCCCGGTTACTCTTCATGCTGGCGTCGCCGCCGCCGCCGGCGCGGCCCATGCGTATGCTCTACCGGATGATGATGACTCATGCGGGCATGCATATGCGGGCAATCAGCGATACTCCCGCTATCGACGCAGAGACCATCACAATGCACCTGGCACTCCGGGCAGACGCCATACAGCACCAGGGCAAAGGGTCGGCAGAGCCGATGCCCGGAGCTTTGTTGCACCTCGCCCAGCAGGGTGTCAACGGTTTCGTTATGAACATCGGTGATCCGCCCACAGCGGGGACAGACCATATTGATGTGGGGCGTCAGATCCAGGTCATAGTGAGTATGTTCATCGTTGGCAATCTCCAGCTTGTGGATCAGGCCCAACTCGGTGAGCGTATCAATGGTATTATAGACCGTTGCCTGGCTGATCATTGGAAAGGTGCCGCGCACCCGCTCAAATACCTCGGCCACGGTCGGATGTTCGCCATGCTCAACCAACGCCTGGCAGACGGCATAGCGCTGGGGTGTAGAGCGCTTCCCGGCGGCCTCAAGCTGGTTTAACAGGTATGTGATCTTTGTCTGATCTGGTTGTTCCATCATAAATCTTTAGAATGATTCTATGTTTATCATAATAGTAGCATCACCGGCAGCAGTTGTCAAGCTTGATTATCGCTCACAACCGGCGGGAAACGCACCGGCACACATGCCGATACCATCCATCTTGAGCATTTTCGCGCATTCCTGAAGGAGGTACACAGCCTGGATCTCGACATTATACTGGGAATTAAGGCTAAAGAAAAAAGCACCTTAAAAGCGGTTATACTTACCAAAAACTACTACGGGTGATACACGCCATATTCTTCGTTTTATTCCCCGGCATCTACCCGGCACAATCCCAATTCCCCGCTTGATCTGCGACTATCTGATACTAGCATACTATTGCTTTTCTCTTCGTCACAATTCTGAGAATTTATGTGCGTCTGTATTTATACCCGGGGCTTTATATTTGATAGATATAAATTCACCTGACTGATCTGTAAAAAATACGTGACAAAACTTGCACTATCCGCTTATAATGAGATCATGTCATGTTGCCGTAGGAGCACACGGGTTTTATTTCAATGGAGTTAACGGACGAAGGAGACAGCAATGACAACCAGTGATCAGTCGATTGAGGCATTACAGCAAGAGAACCAGCGGTTGCGTGAGCAAGTGGCAGCACTCACTAGCGAACGCAACCGACAAAACCAACCCTCGCAAGATACGCCAGAACGCTATAACTTGCTCTTCCAGAACATGGCGGAAGGTACAGTATTCCATGAAGTCGTGTATGATACCGAAGGCCAGGCGTGTAACTATCGTATCCTGGATGTCAATCCGGCGTTCGAGCGCATGCTCCAGATCCCACGAGCGGCAATCCTTGGCAAGGTTGCAACGGAGGCATACGGTACCGAGTCGGCTCCATTCCTTGATATCTATGCCGGAGTAGCGCACACCGGGACTCCTGAACAGTTCCAGACGAGATTTGGAGCCCAGGTGTTTGATATTCGCGTCACCAGTCCACGCCGTGGTGAGTTTGTGACGATGTTTTTCGACATCACCGGGGAAAAAATTACCGAGGGCGAACTGCTCCGTTTCCGTGATATTCTGAATACTACCCCGGAATTGCTGGCAACCGCCCCCGCCGACACTGGTGCGCTGGATTATGCCAATCCGGCGTTGTGCCGCATGCTGGGCTACACTGCTGATGAAATCATTGGTATGCCCGTTCCGGCCGTCTTCGCAGAACCACCGGAGCAAGTAAATGGACACTTTCGGCGATGCATTGAATCGGGCACCTCGCAGGGCGAGCTACACTGTAAGCGTAAAGACGGATCGACCTTCCCAATCTATTTCAGCGCGCATACGCTGTTCCGGGGTGAAGGAGTACCGCCACTGGTGGCATCATTCTTTCGTGACCTGACTGCACAGAAGCAGGGCGAGGAAGAACGTATCAGGCTCACGCAACAGGTTATTGATATTCAGCGCGACGCGCTGCGCGAGTTGTCGACACCGCTCATCCCAATTACAGACGACGTGGTTATTATGCCGCTGATTGGCACAATTGATAGCGGGCGGGCCCAGATGGTAATGGAGGGCTTGCTGACAGGTGTGGCGCAGCACCAGGCCGAACTGGTCATTCTAGACATTACAGGTGTGCAGGTGGTAGATACCCAGGTCGCCAAAGCGCTGGTGCAGGTTGCGCAGGCAGTAAAACTCCTGGGGGCGCAGGTCATGCTGACCGGCATTCAGCCGCAGATTGCTCAGACGCTGGTGCATCTGGGGGTTGAACTGGACGGTATCATTACGCATGGCAGCTTGCAGGCAGGCATTGCCGCAGCGCTTCATGTGTAACCCTACTGTTCTACCTGTGAGGAGGTAACATGTGCCGGGATGCGTACGGTAAAAGTTGCACCGCGTCCCGGCTCCCCCATTCCCGTAATGTCGCCGCCCATCAGTCGGCAGAGCCGCCGGCTCAGCGCCAGTCCGAGTCCGGCCCCGCCATACTGATGCGTATGCGCTGCATCTCCTTGCTGAAATGCAACAAATAACCGCTCCACCTGCTCCGGGTCAAGGCCAATACCAGTATCGCATACCTGAAACACGACAAATGCCGGGTCGTCCTGTACGTCATGGCCGGTTGCGTCGGTTACTGCCGGCTCCATCCAGACTCGCAGGGTAATCGTTCCCTGTTCGGTAAACTTGGCGGCGTTATTGATCAGATTGAGTAAGATCTGCTGGAGCCGGGTGCGGTCGGCATACATCAGTGTTACTGTGTCGGCGATCTGCACATGCAGCGTGTTCCGGTTGGGTGTAAGCAGTGGCCGGCTGGTCGTGACAAGTTCCTCGATCAGGTTGCGAATGGGGAAGGTTTCCAAGTGCAGCATGATCCGTCCGGGTTAAATCTTCGAAAGATCAAGGACATCGTCAATCAGGGCGAGGAGATGCATACCGGCCTGACGGATCTGTTGCACATCGCTGACCAACTGCGGATTGTCCCGGATCTGAAGCTGCAACAGGTCGTTGTAGCCGAGAATAGCTGTGAGCGGCGTGCGCATCTCGTGGCTCATATTTGCCAGAAAGGCGCTCTTGGCGCGACTGGCCGCCTCGGCCGCTTGGCGGTTCTGCTCGGCAACACGGGTTGCGTCAACCAATTCAGCCTTCTGGCGCTCATCCTGCAAATGCAGCCGGGCCAGGCGCGCGATCAGGTGCGAGCGGGTCAGGAACAATACTGTTGCTACCAGAACTGACTCCACCTGCCAGACGATATAGTGAACGGTATCCTCCTGGGGCGGCAGCCCCGTGATCACCAGCCACCATCCGGTTAGCGACATAGCACTGAGGCCGATAAACCAGCGCCGGCGCAGAAAGTAAGCGCCGATTCCGATGAGCAAGATCGAAATATTGGAGGTCAGTTTTATATCTTCTGCAAGGGCAAGATGGGCCAGGCTATTTACTAATACCACCAGAACCATACTCGCGCCGACCCAGTTACCCCAGCGCGGCGCGATGGGCCGGCGGCGCAGGAAGAGATGCAGGCTCAATAATCCCAGGGACGAACCGAGGGCAATGACAATCATCGGTGCGCGTACCGGGTATTGCTGCAACAGGGCATGCATGCCGGTCAGTAGCGCATAGAGCAGGCCCAGGCCCAGCGACATTGGGCGCGCATTGGTTGTTACTGCTGCATCCAGTGCGGCACGAATCTGCCTGACATCGCTGGTTCTATCCGGGTTGACAAGATAGGTTGCAAGGTGTGAATCTTCCCCGGATGGGTTGTTCATAGTGCTATCCTTCGATCCTGGAACACACCACCCCACGCTGATGGTGTATTCCAGGTTATGGTATTATGGACATTCCGGGAGCATCGATCATGAACGATAATTTTCACAAAATAACCGCATGCTACGGTAGATTGTATCATTTCCACGAGTTACGCAGTGCGCGTTCAAACGGGCCGTTTACTCCCGATAACGGCGGATTTCGCCTGCGGCAGCGTGGTACGCTTTTCACCTTTTGCACAAAAAATTCACAACGTGAATTTTTTGTGCAAAAGATCGCCGGAGGCGATATCCCTCGCCAAACGCGGGATCGCCTGATGCATGTCAGCCTTGGTCGTTTCGCGGTTTTTGCGCATGTCGTGGTGTTCGTGGTCCAAACGCCCACCGCGTAACTCCTGCATTTACTTCCGGCTTCCCACCAGCGCGAGGGCATGCCCGCCGGCAGATTGGAGCAGATATGCACAGAGCCGACAAACCAACCCACGCCGAGATTGCGGCGGCGGCCGGGAAGACCCTCACCGATGTTATCGCCCCGGACCTGCGGGTGCTCTTCTGCGGCTTCAATCCGGGCCTCTACTCCGGCGCAACCGGGCATCACTTTTCCCGCCCCGGCAATCGCTTCTGGCCGACCCTCTACGCAGCCGGCTTTACTGATCGCCTGCCGGCACCTGCCGAAGAACGGCTACTGCTCACCTATGGGTATGGGCTGACCAACTTTGTGGAGCGGGCCACGGCTGCGGCATCCGATTTAGAAACCGCCGCGTTGCGCGCGGGGGCGCAACGCCTGCGAGAAAAGATCGGGGAGTATCGCCCGCGCGTGCCGGCGGTTCTGGGGATTACGGCCTACCGCAGCGCGTTTGCGCAGCCACGCGCCACGCTGGGGCCGCAGTCGGAGCGGATTCATTCCACGCGGATCTGGGTGCTGCCCAATCCCAGCGGGCTGAACGCCCACTATCCGCCGGAAGATCTGGCACGGGAGTTCCGCAACTTTCGGCTGGCAATTGCGCGGGAAGAGCCGGAGTAGCCAAAGCGCGGCAGGCTCCACCCGCTTACCGCTCGGTCGTATCCCGCAGATCGGGGAAGGTACTGCTGCGGCGTGGCGTGTTGATCGTTCCCTGGTACCGCTGCAACTCGCTGATCAGTCCCAGCAGGCGCATGCACTCCTCCGGGTCTTCCTGGTCATTGGCCTGCTGGCTCAGGCGGCGCTGCCAGCGGCGGACCTGCTCCACCCGCAGATGCCATACGCTGCGCTCGGCTTCCTGACGGTAGCGATACTCCTGCGGCTGCGGCAGCGCGATCGCCACCAGTCGCGCGGCATGCTCGCGCAGTTCTTCCGGTAGCACCGCCTCGTCTACTTTTTCCAGCAGGAAGTCGCCATGAACTTCATGCAGATTTTGCGCGGGATGCTCGGCGCTATGGGCCTTGAGCGCCTGCCAGATCAGCCGGTTCTCAGTACGCTCCAGCAACCGCTCGATGGTATCCCCCAGTAGTTCGCGTACCTGCGGGAAAGCGACCAGGCTCTGCGTCAGCAGTTCCTCCACCACGACGTGGGCGGATGGGTAGCGCAAGATCAGGCCCAGTAGATGATCCTCACGGGTTAAGGCCGATGTACGGCGCGTGGCGCGTTGGGCGGCGGGACTATCGGTGGCAACCGGTTGTCCCGGGTGTGATCGTTGGTTGCGATCCGATGCGCGGCGGCTATCTTTCCCCGCCTTCGCTGTACGGCGTCCATCATTTCCGCGCAACAGATCGAGGATAAGTTCGGCGCGAATGCCGATTACCTGCTCCAGGCGGGCGATGTAGACGCGCTGCTGCGTGCTGTCGAGTTGCGCCAGCAGGGGTAGCAGCCGATCCAGGGCGGTGCGCTGATCCTGCGCCTGCTGCAGATCCAGATCAGCGGTGTAGGCGTCGATATAGAAATCAACCACGGGAACCGCCTCGACGATGAGCGTGCGCCAGCGCTCCGGGTCCGCCTTGATCACCTCGTCGGGATCTTGACCGGGGGGCATGTTGATAATGCGCAACGTAATGTCACTTTCCCAGCGTACCAACCCCTGGGCCGTCACAACCGGGTGGGTAGCGTCATCATCCGCCACATTCTGCAGGGCATTCAGCCCGCGCAGGGTGGCACGCTGCCCGGCGGCATCGGCATCCAGCGCCAGGTAGACATTGCGCGAGAGGCGCTTGAGCAGCGCCACATGTCCCGCCGTGAGCGAGGTGCCCAGCGGCGCGACAACATTGCGGAAGCCATGCTGGTGGGCAGTCAGCACATCGACATAGCCCTCGACAATCACGGTTGCATCGGCGTTGCGAATGCCTTCGCGGGCC
>CAKZQX010001076.1 GCA_937141995.1 uncultured Chloroflexaceae bacterium
CCATGCGCACCGCGCCGCCCTTACCCCAGAGATCGCGCGGGAAGTTGGGGTAGAGCCGCAACGCCACGTCGTTGAGGGGCTGCCCGGTGGTGTTGGGAAAGCTAATCTGCAAGCTGCCGGTGAGCCGCCGTGCCCCCGGCGCAATATCCATGTGCATGCTGTAGCGCGGCAGATCGGCATACGCGGCGATATCCCCGACAAACGCCGGACGCATCGCCGGGGCATAGGCCGCGCCGACATCCGGCGTGGGCGTGAGCGTGGGCTGCGGTGATGGAGTAAGTGTGGCTGTGGGTAACGGCGTAGGTGTCCCTGTCGGCGCGCTCGTTGGCGCAGGGATGCCGGTGGGTGTGGCCGCCGCCAGCGTTGCCAACCCCAGCCGCGCCGGCGGTACCGCAGTGGCTGACGGCACATCGGTTGGCGTCCCCGTAGGCCGCGCCGGATCGACCGCCACCCCGGAACCGCCGCATGCGGTGAGGAGGAGGAGCAAGAGAAGCAGTACCAACTGATAGCGCATGGTTGATCTCCCGGGAGCGCGGCTCCTGTGTGCTGCTGGGTCGGGGGTATTGTACCGCATGGTGGCGAGGACGGGTTATTCGTTGGCCCTATTCGCCGGCAAGCCGTGTCCATCCGGATAAACGTAACAAGTTCCATGAATTGGCATGGTAGGTACTACCATAAGCCGATGAAGATTATGTTGATTGTGTTAAAGAAGTATACATCCGGTCCCCTGTAACCTCACTCATACGCCAGCACATCGCGGACGGTGAGGCGCGAAGCATTCCAGGCCGGCAGGAAGCTCGCCAGCCCCGCCAGGCTGACCGAGAGGACCAGCCAGATCAGCGCACCGGTCGTGGAGTAGGTATAGCTCAACGGCGCGCCCAGGAAGAGCATGCCCACCTGATCGCTCAGTACCCGGCTGATCGGTAGCGCCAGCAGCAACCCCAGGCTCCACCCGATAACCCCGATCAGCATGCCCTCCAGGACGACGATCCGCAAGACCGAGCCGTCCGACGCGCCGATGGCCCGCATCACGCCGATCTCGCGGGTGCGTTCGAGCACATTCATACTCATCGTGCCCATCAGCCCCAGCCCACCGACGACCGCCGTCAGCACGGCCATGATCAGCAGACAGTAGACGATAATATTGAACTGCCCCAGGATGGTGTCGAACTCGCGGGTGGCGGTGGTGCTGCGAACGACATTCAGGCCGACGTTGCGAAAATGTTCTTCCAGCTTCTGTGCGGTCGCATCCTGGAATGCTCCGCTATGGCGCGCCGTGACGATCCGTACCTCGCCTGCCAGCCCGGACTCGCGCGCTTCGCGGGAAAAGTAGGGATAGTTGGCATAGGCGGTCAGATCATCGTTGCCGAAGGCTTTGATAATGCCCACAATCACCCAGTCGCTCTCGCGGCCCTTGAACTTGAGCGTGACCGTCTCGCCAACCGCCAGATCCGGCTCGTCGTCAATCACGCCCAGGCTGACCACCAGCGCATTCTCGTCTGCGGGGCGCAGCCAGCGCCCGGCAACCACGTCGGGAGCCACCAGTTCGGTGTCGGGTGGCGGCGCTTCCAGGGAAATCAGATCGCTCTCGGTGTCGTCAGCGCGCAGGCGGCGCGCGCCGACACTGCCCCAGGTCTCGGCCTCCACCACGCCGGGTACCTGGAACGCCTCCTGTTGAATGCGCTCGATCCGGTAGGATTGATCAAAGCTGACAAAGACATCAAACCGAACCAGGGAAGCAAACAGTTCATCCAGCGAGCGGCGCACCGAGTCCTGCACGCTGAAGACGCCGATAAAAATCGCGCCGCCCAGCGTCAGCGTGATCAGTGTCAGTGTGAGCCGGCCCTTCTTGCGGAAAGTGTTGCGCAGTGAGAGCAGCAGCGGCCGTGGCAGCCCACGCACCCGTTTGATCAGGCGGTCCAGCCGGCTGGTGCCATAGCTGCCCGGTCCCGCATCGCTGTTCAGCGCCTCACGGATGGAGATGCGTGATCCGCGCAGGAGCGGATAGATCGCCGCCAGTAGCGGTACCGCCAGACTGACCAGGAACTGCAGGCCGATAACGTGGGGAATAATGCCATAGGTGCGTGCATCAAAGTTAAAGAGCGTGGCAAAGAAGCCGGTAAACAGGCCCGCCGCCCAGTAAGCCGGCGGCGCGGCAATCAGCAGCGCAATAATCCCGAAGCCCAGCACCAGCACCAGGTACATAAACGCGATCTGCTCCGTGCGCCCACCGATGGACTTCATCACCCCGATCTGCCGGGTCTGCTGGGTCAGCAGGCCGGAGATCGTATTGGTCACCAGGAAGCCGCTGAGCAGCACCGCCAGTACACTCATCGCACTGAGCAGAAAGGTGATCGGTTTCAAGCCGAAAGTGGCAATGGGGCTCTCCCCCGGTTCCGGGGGAATAAATATCTGATCAACCTCGCGCCCACTGCGCTCAATCTTGTCGCGGACTTCCTGGGCAACCCGGTTGACAAACGCGGCATCAAAGAAGTGCTCCGGATCAACGCGCACGCTCACCGAGTTGAAGTCGCGCGACACGCCCAGCCAGTCCAGTGTTTCATCATTGATATAGCCGTAGTAGGTATTGAAAATGAAGGTTGGCGCGACATTGAGATCATGCACCGATCCGACAATCGGAATCTCGCGCCGGGTCTGATCGAGCGTTTCGATCAGCAGCTTTTTCCCGATCTGAATATCCACGCCAATCATGGGGTTGAGCGCCGAGCGTTCGATCAGCATGGTCTTATCCGGGGGCGGCCACTGCCCTTCTTCTAGTTGAAATGTGCTGAGGGTTATATCATCAAAATCGCGGATGGCGGCGAGTTGCATATTCTCCCACTGATCGGGGCCGACGTTGAGGCGTACACTCACGGAGCGGCGGCCCTCAGCCGCGGCAACGCCATCCATCTTCTGAACAACATCCACCAGATCATCATCAAACGGCTCGACGGTCGAGATCACAAAGCTGAAGGGTTTACCCGCCATATACTGCTCCGATAAACCACGCAGCAGCCGCACGCGCGACTCGGCGATCATGCCGACCGCAAACACTCCAACCGCTATGGACAGGGCAACCAGCAGTGTGCGGGTCTTGTTGCTCCAGAGGTCGCTCAAAACTTTGCGCCAGCGTGGGCCAACCATGAGATATCTCCATCTATTGCAGGAATTCACATGCCTTGCGTGGTACGCTCGTGAGACAACTTTTCGCCTCCAGCAGGATGTACTGGAGTCCCGGCATTAGCCGGTCAATACCTGCCAGGACCGCAGGACACTACCGCGAACGCCGGATCCGGCTGAAGCCGGGACTCCCGATGTCTTGATGTCCGGATTACCAATTCAACGTTCATTAACAGGAGTTACGCGGTCGGTTCCAAATCAGATGTTCATCTGGACAACCGGCCCGATTCGCCTCCGGCAGGGCGGAAGATTCCTATCTTGTTCACAAACATGTTGCACAACGTGCGAAATTTTTGTGAAACAAGAAAAAAGAAGTACGATGCTGCCGCAGGCGATTCTGCCGTTCACCGGGTGAAACGCCCGGTTTGATGAACCACCGCGTAAGTTCTGTCATTAAGCGATACTAACGATGCAAGGAGAATCATACCACCGTTTTGCCGGGCTGTTGGGTATAGATATGTGCAAATGCTGTGCAGGAGCGTGACTGGGACGCTCGCCGGATGGTGAATGTTGCAGTGAAAGGCAATATGCGGTACAGTCTGCGCGTTGATCCAGCCAGGATGAGGTAAACGATGCAGGTACCGGCGTACGATGGGTATATTTTTGATCTGGATGGCACGCTCTATCTGGGTGACGCGCTGCTGCCGGGCGCGCAGGCACTGCTCCAGCAGTTGCGCGCATCCGGGCGACGGGTGGCGTTTGTCTCCAACAACGCGACCCGCTCACGCGACGAGGTGGTCGCAAAGCTGATGCGACTGGGCATTACGGTTGAGCAGCAGGAGGTGGTCAACTCAACCATGGTAACGGTGCGCTGGCTGCGTCAGCATGCACCGGAGGCTGTGCTCTATCCCATCGGCGAGCAACCGCTGATCGAGGAACTGCAGGCGGCCGGGTTGCGCCTGAGTGACGATCCGGCGGCGATCACCTTTGTGCTGGCCTCGTTTGACCGAACCTTTGCCTACCATAAGCTGCAGGTGGCCTTCGATGCTATCCGGGCGGGGGCGCGGCTGATTGCCACTAACGCGGACCGCTACTGCCCGGTGCCGGGGGGCGGGCAGCCGGATGCCGCCGCCGTAATCGCCGCGATTGAGGCATGTACCGGCACCACCTGCGAGATGGTCATTGGCAAGCCGTCGCCCTACATGGCCCAAACGGCCGGCGCTATGCTGGGTCTTACCCCGTCCGCCTGTCTGGTGATCGGGGATCGGCTGGAAACCGACATTGCCATGGGCAAGGCGGCCGGGATGGCGGCGGCGCTGGTTTTAACCGGGGCTAGCAGCCGCGCCGACCTCGCCATGGCCGCACACCAGCCCGATTATGTGATCGCTGATCTGCGAGCACTGCTGCCGGGCCTGGGGTAGCTTTACACGCGTCTCGCACCGTGGTAGGATAAGGTCATATGTGTCGGGAAAATGCCATACAAATGGTCGGCACCGGCGTTGTTGATGCAAGAACCAGGTGCGGCAATGCGACCTGCTCCTGCTACCCGATGCGCTGAGTCTGGGAGGTTGCTATGCCTCGTGTTCTGCTTCTGCATGCAACGGTCGGCACTGGTCATAAACGAGCGGCGGAAGCGCTGTGCCGGGCGTTCGGGCAACATCAGGCAAACGATGTGCTGGTCGAAGATGTGCTGGATCATACGCCCTGGCTTTTTCGGGTGGCCTATGCGCGCTCCTACCTGGAGTTGACCGATCATGCGCCGCTGGTCTGGGGCTATTTTTATAGCCAGACCAATATTGACCCTGAACTGGCCGATATTTCGAATAATGTGCGCAAGATTGTGGAGAGCATCGGGACAAACGGCCTCAAAGAGGTACTCAAGCGCTTCCAGCCCGAGATTATTATCTGCACGCACTTTTTGCCGATGGAACTGCTGGTGCGGCTGAAGCTGAAGGCCAAACTGTTCCAGCCGATCTACTGCGTGATCACCGATTATGCGGCGCATACATTCTGGACCTATACCGAGATTGACGGCTATTTTGTGGCAACCGAGCAGACGTGTGAGCAACTGATCCGCCGGGGTGTACAGGACTCGCAGATCTGCGTCAGCGGTATTCCGATTGATCCGGCGATTGCCGTGCCCAAAGATCGGGATAGTGTACGGCGGCGGCGGGGTTTGCCGCCTGACCGCAACCTGATTACGCTGTTTGGCGGAGGCATGATTACGGAGCGGGTGCGCGGAATTGTTGCCGGGCTGTTGCAGAGCGGCGCAGAAGGCATGCTGGTGGTGGTTGCCGGGCGCAATGCGGCCTTAGCCAGTGCGCTGGCCGATTTGCAGTGCAGTCCGACGCTCGATCTGCGGGTGCTGGGGTTTGTTACCTATGTTGATGACCTGATCGTTGCCAGCGATCTGGTGATTACTAAGGCCGGCGGCTTGATTATCAGCGAAGTAGTCGCGCGCGGTGTCCCTCTGGTGGTGATTGATCCGATCCCCGGCCACGAAGAGTGGAACGCGGATTTTGTGGTTGGCAGCGGTTCCGGAGTGCAGCTTCGCATGGCCGAGTCGGTGCCGATGACTGTCTATCGGTTGTTGCGGCACCCGGATATTCTCCAGGATATGCGGGTGCATGCGGCGGCGGTGGGGCGGCCACGGGCTGCGCTGGATATCGCTGAGTATATTATGGACGACTTTGAACAGAAGTATCGCCGATAACCTATGTAGAAAGAACAGACCAACAGAGGACGCAGAACAACATTATTCGATAGATATACGCCAGGCGTGCGTTGTTCTGGGTTCGCTATTATGATGTTCGCCGTCTGTCGTTTATGTACCAATGGTCCTGTATGTTTTGCCGGGGTTGCGGTTATGCATGGATAGGCTGCCCGGGGGCCAATTGCGAAAGACGGAGCAGTATTATGACCAGACCAGACCGGGTGCTGTTTGCCATCTCTGATACGGGTGGGGGACATCGTAGCGCGGCGATTGCTATTACTGCCGCGTTGCAGTTAGTCAGCAGTCGCGAAATCTCGTGCGAGATGCTTGATGTGCTGCGGATTACCAATTTCCCGTTTGTGCGGAATGCGCCCAATTTGTATGACCAGCTCTCGACGCGCTGGCTTCCGCTCTACAATCTCACTTTCGAGGTGACAAACGGCATCCGGCGGGTTGATGTGCTGTCGCGTCTGGTCTATTTGCAGGCGCGGCGCAATATTGCCCGGGCGCTCCAGTCGTTTAACCCCGATCTGGTAGTGGTGACGCATCCGCTGGTGTATCGCCTGGTGCGCGCGGCCCGCCGAACCCATCGCCTTTCTTACCGGATTGTCACCGTTGTCACCGACCTGGTGACGCTGCATGCCTCCTGGACACATCCCGATGTTGATATCTGTCTGCTGCCCACCGATGAAGCCTACACCTTGATGCAGCGGCAGGGTTTGTCGCCGAGCCGGATGCGGCGAACCGGTTTTCCTGTGCATCCCAAGTTTGCGCACTATACCCAGGGTCAGACCGAGTCCCGGCATGAGTTGGACGTTGATCCGGCGCGCTTCACGGTGTTGGTTACCAGTGGTGGAGTCGGATCGGGACGGATGCATGATCTGGTGCTCGAACTGGAGCGGGTCTATCCGGAAACGCAGTTTCTGGTCATCACCGGCAAGAATCGAACGCTCCAGCAGCAACTGCTGGCGCGGCGGCGCAGTCCGCATTGCCATATTTTCGGGTTTGTGCAGAATATGGAAACCCTGATGGCGGCCAGCGATATTGTCATCAGCAAGGCCGGTCCCGGCACGCTGATGGAGTCGTTTGTCATGCGCCGTCCGGTGATTGTCACCGAGGCCGTCGGCGCACAGGAGCGCGGCAATATTGACTTTGTGCTCAACCATGAACTGGGCTTCTACTGCCCCACGACCGAGCGGATTGTCGATGCCGTCAGCGAGTTGAACAACTCCGACTACTATCAGGCCACCGTCAACCGGCTGGCGGTGGCAGTCCCCCGGCATGGAGCCGAGCAGATTGCCCAGATCCTGCTCGATCAACTCTCCCAGACCGACCGTCCGGCAGAATACCGCCGCCGCCCCCAGCGAACACCGCTGCGCCGCTGGGGGCGGGCACTGCGCCGGGGCATTCGCCAGCGCCCCTCCTCTGAAACACGTTTATAGGAAAGCAGAGAACGTACGGGGCTCTCCGTGACAGGAGTGACGCGTTCACTCGTTTGGAAGCAGATGTCACCTGTTGCAGGCGACATCTGCCGTTACAGGGAGCACACGTTCAGTGTTATGCGGGTTATTGACACGCGTTCCAGGGTGGGTGGTTACACCGTACGTTTGACCAGATGGAAGCCGGAATCGCCGGCGGTAGCATGGTATATCTTTTGCTTTACCCCAGAAAGTTGCTCTCAGAGCAACTTTCTGGGGTAAAGATGGTCCGACATAAGTGGTTCTCCGAACCACTTTCTTTTCTGCAAATCTACAGATGTCGGGTTCCGCCCTACCGGAGGTGGAACGACCTGTCGGTTCCGGAATCGCGGAGCGCGTGTCGATGACAGGATATGCCGCATATGCGCGGTTTGTGCGGAACCCGGGCTTGTGAGGTTCTCTGCTTAAAAAAAGTTGAAATTTTTATCCGCCCATGCTATTATGCGCACTACAATCGGACTGCATACCATACCACCTCAAATTGTGCGCCTCTAGCTGGCCTCGGTGCAGGGTGCCTGAGATTTGTGTTTTCTACCGTCGGATGGTCAATAACTACGCGGCCGGACACCCACCGGGTCTTGTTGCGATTGTAGGGATTAAGTATTTAGTTCCAGACAGGCAGGTACAGCTATGGCAATGACAACCAAGGAGAAGCTCGAACGCTTGCGTCAGACGAAAGCTCGCCTCGCAGCGGGTGGGGGTGACAAGCGTATCGCCAAACAGCACGACCTTGGCAAGCTCACAGCGCGTGAGCGGATCGCGCTGCTGTTCGACCCGGAGACGATTCAGGAGATGTTTCTCTTTGCGCAGCATCGCAATGTCAACTTTGGGATGATGGGCAAGGAGATGCCCGGCGATGGAGTTGTGACGGGCGTTGGAGCGGTTGGTGGGCGGCAGGCCTTTTTTGCCTCCCAGGATTTTACTGTTTCTGGTGGATCAGTCGGCGAGATGCATGCCGATAAAATTTGCCAGACGATGGAAATGGCGCTAAAATCCGGTGCGCCGCTGGTGTTTATCAATGATAGTGGTGGGGCGCGCATCCAGGAGGGGATTGATGCGCTGAGTGGCTATGGGCGGATCTTCTACCGCCATGTGCTGCTCTCCGGTGTGGTGCCGCAGATCTCGATTATCGCCGGTCCTTGTGCCGGTGGGGCCGCCTACTCGCCCGCGCTGATGGATTTTATCATTATGGTTGAGGGCACCGGTGAACTCTTTATTACTGGTCCCCAGGTGATCAAGCAGGTGACGGGTGAGGATATCTCGGCGGCGGACCTCGGTGGTGTGTTTGCGCAGATGAGTAGTGGTGTGGTACATCTGATGGCCAAGGACGATCAGGATGCCCTCCGGCTCTGCCAGAAGTTGCTCTCGTTCTTGCCCTCGAACAACCTGGAAGATCCGCCGGACTTTGGGGGTGGGGAACTGGTGTTTGCCCCCGACGCCTACCTGGATCGGGTGATCCCGGATAATCCTCGTGATCCGTACGATATCAAGGATATTATTCTGCGGGTGGTAGACGATGGCGATTTCCTGGAGATTCAGGATCACTTTGCCCTGAATGCGGTGGTCGGGTTTGCCCGAATCAATGGTCGGACTGTCGGTGTTGTCGCCAACCAGCCCGCAGTAATGGCCGGGGTGCTGGATATCGACTCCTCCGATAAGATCTCGCGGCATGTGCGTTTCTGCAATGCCTTTAACATTCCGCTGGTGACGTTTGTCGATGTGCCCGGATTTATGCCGGGTATTCAGCAGGAGCGCGGCGGTATTATTCGCCACGGAGCGAAAATGCTCTTCTCTTACTCGGCGGCGACCGTGCCCAAGATTACGGTGCTGTTACGTAAAGCGTACGGCGGCGCGTATCTGGCAATGTGTGGCAAGGATCTGGGTAGCGATCGGGTGGCGGCCTGGCCCACGGCCGAGGTGGCGGTGATGGGGCCGGAAGGGGCGGTCAATATCGTCTACCGCGATCAAATTAAGAGTGCGGAAGATCCCAAAGCCGCGCGTGAGAAGTTTATCAATGAGTATCGCGAGCAGTTTGCCAATCCCTTCGTGGGTGGGTCGCGCAACCTGATCGACGATATTATTGAACCGAAGGATACCCGGCGCTATCTCAGCCTGGCTCTGGAATCCTTGCGTACGAAGCGTGACATCCGGCCACAGAAGAAGCATGGCCTGATTCCAATGTAGCGACGGGAGGGAAGCAATGGTCGGTGAAGCTCTGATTATTGCGCTGCAACTGATGGTTATCGGGATGGGGGTGGTGTTTACCGCGCTGGCGCTGCTGGTGGTGTTTCTGACCGCCTTTAAACGGATAGACGTAGGAATGTCGAAGCCTAAGCCGGAAGCGATTCCGACGTCTGCGCCGAGCGCACAACCGTCAAGCCGGCCATCGGCTTATGGTATTCCACCGGAAGAAGTTGCGGTTATTTCAGCAGCGGTGACCGCCGCGATCACGCGCCGAATTCAGGTGAAGCGCATTCGTTACCTGGGCAATGTGCCCGAAACGGCCTGGTCACGTCAGGGCCGTGTGACGATTATGGCATCGCACGTTACGAAACGCTAAAACACAACAATTATTGATTGCCAGGCATGCCCGGTTGACCGTTTCACGCCGTGTGTTGGTATTGGCAGTTGGGGCGTAGCATGGCTACGCCCCTGGTGTGACGGTGGATGCAGTAATGAGGCTATTGTAAGGTGATGTCTGGTGCCGGAGGACAAAGATGAACAGCAGCGAATATTCGCTAGACGATGGCGTTCCTCCAGATGTTGTCGCTGTTATTTCTGCAACGGTAGCAACAACAATGAAACGCCAGGTCCGTGTCAAGCGCATCCGCTACCTGAGAACGCCCACCGAACCTGTACCTTTATGGGCGTTTCAGGGCCGCGTGACGATTATGACATCACGTTTTAGCAAACGCTAAACGGCACCGGCTGTCAGGCATGTCCGGCTGATTTGGTTTCACGCCGTGTGTCGATTCCATGCCGAGGAAATGTCGGGCGTAGCCCGGTTACGCCCCAGGTGCGACGGTGAATGCAAAAATGAGGAGGTACAGTGAAGAAGTTACGCGTGACGGTCAATGGAGTGAGCTACGAAGTCGATGTTGAGGTACTTGAGGACGAAGACGATATCGGGGCCGGGTATGGGTTTCCGTCGTCAACGTCGGCACCGCCGGCAGCCCGTGTACCGACCGGGGGGAATGCCGGGGGGGCGGCCCCCGCACCCGCACCGGCAAAGGCGGCGGCACCAACGGCGTCACCTTCGACCGGCGATGATAAGAATGTCTTGACCTCGCCGATTGCCGGTGTGATTGTTGAGGTCAAGGTTAAGGCTGGTGACTCGGTCAGTGAGAATGACTCGGTAGTGATCATCGAAGCAATGAAGATGAATACCAATGTGAGTTCCCCGGTTTCCGGCAAGGTTAAGGAAGTGCGTGTTAGCTCCGGGGACGCAGTACAGCAGGGTCAGGTCTTGTTGACATTCGAGTAGAACAGGAGGCGGTACGTGGGGCAAACCCTGGAAGCCCTTTTGGATTATCTCCGTGGCACCGGGTTCTACCTGATTTTTCAGAATCCCGGCAGTCTGATTATGATCCTGGCCGGCTGTTTCTTTATCTACCTGGCGGTTGTGCGGCAGTTTGAGCCGTTATTGTTGGTGCCGATCGGGTTCGGAGTGATCGTCGGCAATATTCCGTTTGCGGTTGAGGAAGGGATTGTCGGGCCGGGGATTTACGAAGAAGGCAGTGTACTCAATTATCTGTACTTTGGGGTGACATCAGGCGTCTATCCGCCGTTGATTTTCCTGGGTATCGGGGCCATGACCGATTTCTCAAGCCTGTTGTCCCAACCCCGGTTAATGTTGCTCGGCGCGGCGGCCCAGTTTGGGGTCTTTGTAACTCTCTTTGGCGCAATATTGTTGGGGCCGCTGTTTGGTCTGCAGAGTGATCCGGCTGCGGATGGTGCGGAGTCGCTGGCACGCCTGGTACGGGCAGCCGCCAGTATTGCCATTATCGGTGGGGCGGATGGTCCAACCGCGATCTTTCTAACCTCGCGGTTAGCCCCCGATCTGCTCGGCGCGATTGCGGTTTCGGCGTATTCGTACATGGCGCTGGTGCCGGTGATTCAGCCACCGATTATGCGTCTGTTGACATCGAAGGAAGAGCGGGTTATTCGGATGAAAATGCCGCCGCCGGCATCCCGGTTCCAGCGGGTGATTTTTCCGATTGTCGGCTTGATTATCACGGTGTTTATGGCAACTGACGCGCTACCGCTCCTGGGGATGCTCTTTTTGGGCAACCTGTTAAAAGAGAGTGGTGTCACCGAGCGTCTGGCACGTACGGCGCGGAGCCAGTTTATCGATGCCGTAACGATTCTGCTGGGCTTTACGGTGGGGGCCAGCACGCAGGCCGACCGCTTCCTGACGCCGCGGTCGATTATTATCTTTGTCATGGGCGCGTTTGCGTTTGCCTTTG
The DNA here is from genome assembly GCA_937141995.1 of uncultured Chloroflexaceae bacterium. GTDB lineage: Bacteria > Chloroflexota > Chloroflexia > Chloroflexales > Chloroflexaceae > CAKZQX01. Next base: position 11,778 of record CAKZQX010001076.1, read on the forward strand.
CCAGTGCTGTCGGTGTGCTCTTTGCCAAGCTGATGAATCTGTTCCTCAAGGAAGGGGACAAAATTAATCCGCTGATTGGTTCGGCGGGAGTGTCGGCAGTACCGCATGCGGCACGTACGTCGCATGTGGTTGGTCAGCAGGAAGACCCCCAGAATTTCCTGATTATGCAGGCGATGGCACCGAATGTTGCCGGTGTCATTGGCTCGGCGATTGCCGCCGGTGTGCTGCTGCAAGGTGTTATTGCGAACTTTGGTCCGGCGGTTGGAATATAATAACATTGCTGTTCGTGTCGGTTTGCTGAAGGAAGCTTCCGGTGGAATGCACGAAAGACGTAGCGCGGGGAGGAGCGAAAGATGTTTCGCTCCTCCCCGCGTTGTTGGTGTTGATCGATCGTGCGCTGTTTCGGAAACCGGGTTCTACCAGGACGGAATGCGGATGCGCAGAAGCGCGTCCCTACCGAAAATGACATCCTCCATCTGCGCAGAGTTGTCGCCGGTCCCCTCTTCCCTGATCCTACCGGATCGTCCAGGCGCTCTCTTCCTGATGTAGGGATTCGGCCAGGTCTGCGCCATAGGGTGTGGCGCGAACAATGACGCGTTGCGTGAACTTATTCGGGCCGGTGGCAGGCCAGCAGGTAATCAGCGTAACTACCTCGTCCTCCGACGGCTCCATGTAGCGGGCATTGGCCGCGCGCTGTTCGGGGGGGGCGTTCTCCTCATCCACCACCAGGCGCTCCTGCACGACATAGCGGTACTGCTGACCATCACTATAGATAGTCACCGGGTCGCCGGGATGCACATAAAACAGGTCACGAAACACCTGCCCATATCCGCCGACATGCCCGGCCATCACGATATTGCTGTTCTCGCCAGGATTGGCCGAGCCCTTGTGATGCCCAACCGCATACTCGGCAACATCCCAGATTGCTACCGAGCCATTTGCCTGCTCCTGGATGGTCCAGCCAACTTCAACTACCTTGTAGTCAATCGCAACCGTTGGAATAACCAGGCGGCTGATCGTAGAGACATGCGCGGCCTGTTCTGCATTGGGAACGCGGCTGGATACCTGACCGCCGATGTTGAGGACCGGCGCACTGAAGGCGACCGATTCGGCGGCTTGAACCGGCGCACGCGTGTCCACGGTGTCTGTTATGAGGGGCAGATCATTATCGCCCCGGGCCGCCTGCCGATTATACTCAATCTGGGCATACACTCCCCCGACGTAGAGCAGCAGGTATGCTCCGGCAAGGAGCAAGAGATTGCCCAGCGTCCAGGTGATCCGCGCGCGGAGCGGTGGAAGCTGTGCGTCTGCCTGCGGCTTTCGGGCCGGCTTTTTGCGCTTGCGCACCCAGCGGATGAGTGGAGCGGGCGCACTGCCGCCGATAGCAGATATTACGCTGCCCGCAGTTGCCTGCATATCAGTATCGGTTGTGTGCGCGGTCTCTATCGTCGCGGAGCCGCCGATTGCTTTATTCCAGGCTGGAGTATCGTGTAGTTCATGTTGCCGCATAGTATCTCCCGGTTGCGTGCGCGAAGGCAGATCAGCCTGCTCAAAAAGTAAATGCTTGAGATAGGCGCGCTGATCATCAGTAGAGCTAAAACGCGTTGAGTCCATTCCAGGGTTCTCCGAACATAAGCTCAATCCCCATGTAACCGGTCGCGTGTATTTCCCGTATCGAACATATGACAGCGGTGGGAGGTCTACACCGACAGGTTTGGACGAACAGATTGTAATGATCTATACGCTGGTGTAGTTCGTCTGCTACGGACTATTGCACAAAACGTGCCGCACAATTGGTGAATGTGACGTGTGGCTGCGCGCCGGACAGTCCACCGCACATCAGTATAGCATGCCCCCACGGCGAATACCATCGGCAGAGCGGTATCATCGGCCACTTCTCATCAACTCTTTAGTTGACTCTCCCCGACCTTCATCGTACGCTATCATAGTGTAAGTGTGTGTAAGCATAGCAGAAACAGAGGAGGGATTCCTATGATCCAGCGCATCGTCGCCGGCCTGATGCTCGTGCTCTTCCTGGCCGCGTGTGGTAGTAGTCCGCAGTCTGCCACGACTGAGCCGACGGCAACCCCGGCCGTCGAGCCAACCGAAGCCCCACCAATCGAGCCGACTGAAGCCGCAATGGATGAGCCAACCGAAGCCCCGGCTGTCGTCGAGCCGACTGAGGCTGTTGCCGCAACCGAGCCGACCGAGGCAACCCAGAGCGATGGTACCTCCACGGCGCAGCGCTATGTGATTGTGCCGACCGAGTCGGAAGTGCGGTACGAGGTAGCCGAGACCTTCCTGCGTGACAATCGGCTGGCAACCGCTATCGGTGTTACCCAGGAGATCGAAGGCACGATCACGGTTGACCCGGATAATCCCCAGAACAGTTCGATTGGCGTGATAACCATTAATATCAGCGCCTTTACTTCCGATGAAGACCGCCGCGATCAGGCTATTCGTGACCGCTGGTTGGAGTCGGCAACCTACCCGATTGCTACCTTTGAGCCAACCGAGATTACCGGCCTGCCGGAAACCTACACCGAGGGCGACGAAATTTCCTTCCAGGTCACGGGCGATATGACCGTCCGCGAGACGACTAATCCGGTGACATTCGATGTGACTGCGCAGGTGATGGATGGCGACATGGTGGGAACGGCGACAACCGATATTAAGATGACTGACTTTGGCTTTGATCCGCCGGATATTGCGGGTATTCTCCGCGCTGAAGATGATGTCCGGCTCACGTTTGATTTTGTGGCCCGCCCCGAAGCATAGCTCGTGAAGCGTGAAGCGTGAAGTGCGAGGTGCGCGACGGGAAACGCGACGAGCAGTCCGTTTCCCGCCTTGTGCTCTCTTCTCTGTCCTCTGTTCCCGGTCTCCTCAAGCGACACACCGGGTGATACTAAATAGGCCGTGAGGCTCCCGTTCGCTATAAATATGGTTAAAGCCGGCCTCGCGGGCCCAGCGCTCTAGGCGTGCCGGTGGACGGGTGCCCATAATCCAGGGTTGTCCGCGCTGGTTAGTCAGGACATTGGCGATTAACTCATGTTGTGGATGAGCTACCTGGTTGGTAAAGAGCAGCACACCTCCCGGCGCAAGGATCGTACGAATACCGAGCAGTGACCGGCATACCGCTGCGTCATCGGTCAGATTTTCGTACAGGCCGGAGACGATTACGATGTCGGGGGCCGGGCTCACCCGCGCCAGATCTGCGGGCAGGGTGGCATCACCCCACTCATACGTCACCCGGTCGGCCAGCCGGAGTTGCGCCGCCTGACGTTGCCCTTGTGCCAGTGCCTGGCGATTCTGGTCGCGGCAGATTAATCGGATATCTTCGCCGCCCAGTTGATAGAGCAGTTCCAGGATATAACGTCCTGGTCCGGCGGCCACATCCAGCAGATTGGTTGGCTGGTGCTGTTCGCGGCGTGCGATGATCAGTTCACGCAGGTGGCGCTGGAGCAATGTTTTGCGCGCGCGGCAGGCGTTCCAGCCGGGCTGGTTGAGAAAGTAGCGATCCAGCAGTCGGCCCAGGGCGTTGGTGCCGTCGGGCTGATTCCGGTAGATATAATCAAGCATAAGCCCCGAGTCAAAGCCATACGCCCTTCCGATAGCTATGCCGGTACTTAGATGGACGCCGGCGCGGAGTGCGGCGCGGAGCAGCGCATAGTGCGGGGCGCTGCGGCTCAACCGGGGGAGTGTGCGTACACTCCGGGTTGACGCGAGTTGCATAACAAGTCTCCTTCTCCTGGGGAGTCCGTACGTAGAACAGCATGTTCGATATGCTTAATCGTAGCATGGGGGTACTGCGGTAAGACTGCGGTGAAGCTG
>CAKZQX010001077.1 GCA_937141995.1 uncultured Chloroflexaceae bacterium
TATGCGATCCAGGCGGGGCTGGCGGCGGGCGAGGCGGCAGTTGCGGCGCACCGGGATAAGGATTTCTCGGCCTACTCGCTGGCCCGCTACAAGGATCAACTGGACAAGCGGCATGTGCTGACCGACTTCAAGCGCTATCGTCACACGCCGGGATTTATTAATGATGCGCGCCTACAGAACTTCTATCCCGAGGTGGTTGCGCATGGGGCGGAGCGGCTCTTCCGGGTGGATGGCACGGCGAAGAAAAAGCTGTTGCCAATCGCCTGGGAAACCATGCGCCATTTTCAGATTAAACCGGGTCAACTGTTGAAAGATTTGTATCATGCCGGGAGGTCATTCGGATGGTGACAACAACATTTGAGGAGAAGATTACAACACCACGGTTTAACGTGGATGAGATCCCGCATATTGTCGTGCATGCCGAGGTCTGCCAAGATTGCTCGGTGCGCGCCTGCGTCTATGTCTGTCCGGCCAACCTGTTTGTGCCCCTGGACGACGGCGGTATTCTGTTCAACTATGAAGAGTGTTTTGAGTGTGGCACATGCTATATCGCCTGCAATCAGGAGGGCGCAATCGAGTGGTCCTACCCCAGGGGCGGGTATGGCGTGACGTTCCGCGAAGCCTGAGCGAGTGATAACGGGGGTAGCCGATGCGTATTGCTGTCTGTCTGAAACAGGTACCCGATCCAGCGACGGTCGAGATTGATCCGCTGACCGGAAAGCTGGATTATGGTCGTTTACTTTATATAACTAATCCGGCGGATGCGGCGGCCCTGGAACTGGCGCTCGGCTTGCGCGGCGCGACGGGGCAGGTGTCGGCGTACACGGTTGGTCCGGCGCGGGCGGAAGCGGTGCTGCGTGAGGCACTTGCTGCCGGTGCCGATCAGGTATTGCGCCTGGCAGAACTGCCGGGGAATGATGCTGCTCCGGCGGTGACGGCGCGACTGCTGGCGGCGGCCCTGCGCACGGAAGGACTGCCGGATCTGCTGCTCTGTGGGACGCGCAGCACGGATCGGGGGAGCGGTCAGGTGCCGGCGCTGCTGGGGGCCTGCCTGGGTTGGCCGGTTGTCACCGATGTGACGCAACTGGAACTGTCGGGGTCGGTGGCGCGTGTGCAGCGGCGGCGCGATCGCGGCGCGCGCGAGGTGGGCGATATTCATCTGCCGGCGGTGCTGGCGATTGAACCGGGGACGGCCCGGCTGCGGCATGCCGGGCTGCCGGGTTTGCTGGCGGCCCAGCGCACCGAGATTCCGGTCTACCAACCGGCTGATCTGCAGCTTGCGCCGGCCGACCTACGGGTTACCATGCCGCTGCGCCAGACCACCATGCCACCGCGCCCACGCCCGCGCACCATCTTCACCCCGGAGACCGTTCTCCCGGCGCACGAGCGTATCGGGCAGATCCTCTCCGCCGGGGTGACCCGCAAAACCGGCCAGATGCTGGACGGCCCGCCGGACCGGCGTCTCGTCGAGCGGCAGACGCTTCGCAGGCTGCTCCCCGAATCGAATGCTCC
>CAKZQX010001078.1 GCA_937141995.1 uncultured Chloroflexaceae bacterium
GCGATATGATAGTATGATATGGAGTGTGGCAGCCATGCTGCCGCCGACCAACCGCGTGGGTATCGCATCACCAGCAAGAATATGCCACTCGTAGTGCCACCTTCAGGCGGTGGGATGCCTACCGGGGCTGCCTCATATTACCAGGAGCGCCCGGCTGCTGAAAGTTGAAAAATAGTCCGGATATGAATGACCGGGAGTCCCGGCTTCAGCCGGTTGAACGCCTGGGTCGGGTTATAATATCCCATAACTGACAGGACTTACGCGGTGCGTGTCCAAGCGGGACGTTTCATCCGATGAAAGCTCGATTTGCCTGCGGCAGCATGGTACGCTTTTTTCTTTTTCACAAACATGTTGCACGTTGTGCAACATGTTTGTGAAAAAGCATGGAATCTTCCGCCCTGCCGGAGGCGATATCCCCCGTCAAAACCCGGGATCGTCTGCTGCATGCCGGCATTGGCCGTTTCGCGGTTTTCGCTCATGTCGTGTTGTTCGTGGTCAAACGTCCACCGCGTACGTCTTGTAACTGAGCAAGAAACAACTGGTCTATGCCAGGAGGGGCAGAATGAGCGTACCAGTAACCCGCCGCCAGTTCACGGTTGATGACTATGCGCGAATGCGGGCGGCCGAGATTTTGATCGAAGATGATCGGGTTGAACTGCTTGATGGAGAGATTTATGTAAGGTGCTTCCGGGGCATACCATCACCGCCACGCAGCTTTCTGCCGTAAGCCTGACAACCGATCAGCTTTTCTGATATCTATCCGGCAACTATGGAAACCAAACTCACACCCCAACTGTTGCTCTTTGCCTATTCCCAGGGCGTCTTCCCGATGGCCCAGGAGGACGGGATCTACTGGTATGATCCCGATCCACGGACGATCCTGCCGCTGGATAGCTTTCATGTGCCGCGCCGGCTGGGACGCACCGTGCGCAGTGGGCGCTTTGAGGTGCGTGTCGATACCGCCTTCCGCGCAGTTATGGCGGCCTGCGCCGAACCCGCCCCCGAACGTGAGAGTACCTGGATCTCGCCGGAGTTTATCGCTGTCTATACCCAACTGCATCAACTGGGTTTTGCGCACAGCGTCGAGTCCTGGCGCGACGGTCGGATGGTCGGGGGATTGTACGGGGTTGCCGTTCGGGGGTTGTTCGCTGGTGAGAGTATGTTTAGCCACGACACCGATGCCAGCAAGGTCGCGCTGGTCCATCTGGTGGAGCGACTGCGGCGCGGCGGTTTTGTCCTGCTCGATACGCAGTTTACCACCAGCCATCTGGCCCGCTTCGGCGCAGTCGAGATTCCGCGTCAGGAGTACAAAAAACGCCTCGCCCACGCCCTCAAGGTCAATGCCGCTTTCTGACCTGGTAGCAGCGTAGTCGGCTGCACCCCTATTACATGAGCCGCGACTGTTGTTCGCCCCACGTCATCCATTTTAACTTTTCGCAACATGCCGGCCCATGTTGCCCATAGGGTTTTCATCTCCGGGGAGTATAACAGAGGTGTCGGGGCGCAGCATGCTGCGCCCCGGTGGAAACGCTTACCGCCGCTGCTTGCGTTTGCGGCGCTGGCGCGACTCCCGCCGCGAGGTGCTATGCTCCGGCTCCGCGTGGTCGCCATGGTCGCGTCCATTTGTGCCGACGGTCGCTGAGGACGACTGCGCGCGCAACGTTGACCGACGGGTGGAGCCCCGCCCGCGGCTTGCCTGCTGCTGGGCCGCAAGCCGACGCGGGTAGATGCTCCGCGCATAGTAGGCCGCATACCCGGCCAGACCCAGTTCGACCAGCAGCAGCAGGTAAAACCAGTAGCGCTGACTAAACACTGCGACATCGCTTGCCCGCAGTATACCCAGCAGAATACCAATCCCCCCCAAAACCAGCAGTGCCAGTCCCAGGCGGGATAAGAGATTCTTGCGTAACGGATTGCTATCCTTGCGTCCAAACCGCAGGTAGAGCCCTGCACCAACCCCGGCTGCCTGGAGCGCAAGGAAAGCCCATGCAAACGGTCCCAGTGTTGCACTGGCTGCCGCAAGCTAGGAGGGATCAAATGGATTTGTCATTGAGATCTCCAGGATTCCAGGTGCGATTATCTGCATCCCTGGGATTATACCAACCGACGCAGGACAGCGTCAAACCAGCATCAGGCAACTGGTTTGTTCCTGGTTCTTTGTGTGATTGTTCTTTCCGGAGTCCGTGAAATTGTCAAAATCCCGTATATCTGTTAAGATCAGACTGTAACCGCAACCTGACCCGGTTGGGATTGCCAGGTAGTACACCGCCATGGTTTCATCCACTCGCATGAGTTTATCACTTGAGTCGTCGGCCTTCTCACAATCATGGGCGTTCTACGCCGCCGAAGTAGCGCAGGCGCGTACGCTGCCGGACCTACATCAGCAGTGTGTCGCCGCACTCGCCGTCATTGTGCCGGGCAATCGCTTTGCTCTGGTGTGGGATGGCGCTCCCCCGCTTCCG
>CAKZQX010001079.1 GCA_937141995.1 uncultured Chloroflexaceae bacterium
CCCGGTTTTTATGCTGGACGAGGTAGACAAACTGGGGCGTGATTTCCGGGGCGACCCGGCGGCGGCGCTGCTCGAGGTGCTCGACCCGGAGCAGAACAACACCTTTAGCGATCACTATCTGGATGTGTCTTACGATCTGAGTAAGGTACTGTTTATCACCACGGCGAATTTACTTGATCCGATCCCGGAGGCGCTGCTGGACCGGATGGAGGTGATTGAGCTTCCCGGCTATATCGAGGAAGACAAGCTGCAGATTGCGCGTCAGTTCCTGCTACCCAAGCAGTTTGAGGCCAATGGCCTGCCGCCGGGTGTGCTGCGCTTCAGTGATGCGGCGTTGCGCGAGTTGATCCGCACCTACACCTACGAGGCCGGGGTGCGCAACCTGGAGCGCGAGATCGGTTCAGTCTGTCGCAAGACCGCCCGCCGGATCGCCGAGCAGCGCCCCTATGCGCGCCTGGTCAAGCCCTCGCTGCTGCTGAAATATCTGGGTACGCCCCGGTTTAGCTATGGGCTGGCCGAAGAGCGGGATGAAGTCGGCGTGGCGACGGGGATGGCCTGGACCAGCAACGGCGGCGACACGATGCCGGTTGAGGTCAATATTATGGAGGGCAAGGGCAACCTGACGCTGACCGGGCAACTGGGTGATGTGATGCAGGAGTCGGCCCAGGCAGCGCTCTCCTACGCGCGCACGCATGCCCGGACCCTCGGCATTGATGTCAAGCGGTTTGAGAAGATCGATATTCATGTGCATGTGCCCGAGGGCGCGGTGCCTAAAGACGGACCATCGGCGGGGGTTACGCTGGCAACGGCGCTGATCTCCGCGCTGACGGGCCGGCCGGTGCGGCGTGATGTGGCGATGAGCGGCGAAATCACACTACGCGGACGGGTACTACCCATCGGTGGCGTGAAGGAGAAGGTGCTGGGCGCGTATCGGGCCGGGGTGCGCACCATCATTCTGCCCAACAAAAATGAGCGGGATACCGCTGAGATCCCGCCCCATGTCAAGCGTAAACTGACCTGGATCTATGTCGATCATATGGACCAGGTGTTGACCGAAGCGCTCTGCCCCCCACCCGACCGGAAGAATACCCACAAGAAGGAAAAACCACCCGACCTGCCCGCGGACTCCGACACGGTTGCAACCGTCGCCTGATCATGGCGCTGGTTGCAACCACTCTGCCGCGACCCATCCCTCCTGACCGCTGGGCGCGCGCACATGCCGCCAGACATAGTTAGGGCCAGGGTTCTCGTCGCCGATCTGCTCAACATTCGTGCCGTCGGGAAGCGTCTCCAGAACGACCGCGTTGGAATCGGGCTCCGAACGCAGAAACAGCCCCTGCCCGGCGGTACCGCTGACCACAAAGACATCCGGCATGGGTGGCGCAGTTGGGGGGGCAGTCGGCGGCACCGCCAGCGGATCAGTGTTCGTCGCGCCGTCCGTATTGCCGGCGACATCGGCTCCATTCCCAACCAGCAGTTCCCCATTGCTGCTGATACTCTGTGCGCTGCGGTTATTCCAGAGCAGCAGACTCAACAGAAACACAAAGAGCACGGCGGCGGCGGCAATAAAGCGCCAGCCTCCCTGCTGCAACCAGAGCGGTATCTCCTGCACAGAAGTGGGTACCAGGTTCGGCGCGCGGGATCGCCGCCGCGGACTGCGCGTCGAGTGCGTACGTGTATGTCGTCGCCAGCCCGGGTTATAGGGCTCCTGTTCGCTCCAATCGACGTTAATCGTTGGGATCTGATCACTGTCGGTATCATCATCTCTGGGCATATCTTCCAACGTCCCCCGTGAACGCCACCGATGTGGCTGCTCATCGAAATCGCTCATGCATTACTCCTTTCTCGCGTGTATGCCTCTATGATAGCACATTCTCTTGCATTCTTTCAAAATATGTGCAGCATACCTGACATGCATTACGCGGTGCGACCTGTTTCGGCCTGGTACCATGCTGCCGCCGATTCGCCGGCGGCAGCATGGTACGTGATTTACAGGAGTTACGCGGTCGTTGACCCGACAAGCGATTCCGCCTCCGGCAGGGCGG
>CAKZQX010001080.1 GCA_937141995.1 uncultured Chloroflexaceae bacterium
GGGCAGTACCCTGCTGCCGCTGGTGTTGTTGCTGCCGGGAGGTTGGGCGCTGGCAGTTGCGCGTTACCCCACCAGTTTTATGTTGCCACGGCTGGCAGTGCTGGCGCTGGTGAGTCTGCTGCTTATTCTGGTGTTGCGTCCGCTCCTGGTATGGATCTTTCGCGCGGCGGGTATGCCGGCAGATGCCGGGCCGCCCAGCGCAACCGCTGAACAACCGTCGGGTCTGCTGCAACGCTGGTGGCTATCGCTCCGGCGTCCCTGGCCGTTATTTATCAATGCGCTGCTGTTGACCTTCTTTTTGAGCTACTGGCTTAAGGTTGGCGGGATGCTCTATCCCTACTTTGTCAGCATTGATGTTGGTTGGCATATGGATAAGGTGCGCTGGATTTTGCAGGGACAGCTTCCGCTGATCTATAGCACCAATAGCCCGCTGAATGAGTTGACTATGCCGACGGCGGAGTGGGGCGAGGCCAAGCCGGTGATTCCCTACTCGCCCTATTTTCATATGTTTGCCACGAGTTTTGCGCTCCTGCCCTGGCCAATGGCGTTTACGGCCAATATGTTCAGTGCCGTGATCGATTGCAGCCGGGTGTTTCTGATTGCGCTGATGGTGCGGAAGGTAGGCCTCAGCGAGCGCGGGGCAGTGCTGGCGGCGCTGCTGTATGCGGTGCTGCCGGTGACGTTTCTGCTGCACTCATGGGGTAATATTCCGACAACCTTTGGCCTCTGGTGGACGCTGGCGGCGACAACGGTGGTGCTGGTGGCCTGGCACCAGTTGCATCGGCCCATTCCGTTTATCGGGCTGACCCTGCTCTTGCTAGGATCGCTGCTCTTCTACACTGTAACCGGCGTATTTATGGGCATGTTTGTCCTGCTGTTTATCCCGATCTTCTGGTGGACAACCAGCCGACGCACGGATGCAGCGGAACTGCGCGCCGGACTACGTCCGTTTGGGTTGGCGGCAGTGGTGGCGCTGGGGTTGGCGTTGCTGATCTACTATGGGCAGTATATCTGGCCGATTATCAACCAGACATTGCCCTACATGGCAAGTGTGTTTACCAGCGGCCCCGAGAGTGTGGGCGTTGAACGTGCCTCGTTCGGCCAATATATGTTTAGTTACGTTCCACACCTGGATTATCGCATGTGGCCGGGGGATTATCTCTACTACGGACTGGCGATCCCGCTGCTGCTTACGATTCCCGGTTTTATCGCCCTGCGTAACCGTCCGCTGCTCTGGTCTATTCTGGCGGCATGGTTTACCGTGGGGCTGTTTTTTATGCTGGCCGGATACCGCATCTCGATGGTTGATAAGCAACTGTTCTACATTGTTCCGGCGATCTGCATCTGCTGGGCAGTTTTTGCCGAGCGCTACTGGATGCGAGGGCACTGGGGCAAACTTTTGATTATCACCGTGTATCTATTTACCCTGGTTTCGGCGCTTGATCTCTGGGTGATTCGCATTATACGTTCACCAATGACCTGAAGATGGATAGAGGACAGTACGTGGTTCAAGGTTCGGCCGTCAGGTGGCGACGAGTTACGTTTGGGGTGCAGCGGTTAGCGGCGTATGGCATGCAGTATCATCGGTTTGTGCTGGCAGGCATGATCCTGCTCTATGCGCTGCTGCTGTTTGGCGGACTGACGTTTAAATATTTGCACTGGGGGCAGGGGTATGATCAGATTGACTATCAGCAGTCGATCTGGAATACTACTCAGGGGCGTTTTCTGGAGATTTCGCACTATCGCCATACCAATCATCTCTGGGGGATGGATTTTATCCCGGCGATCCTGCTGATTGTGCCGTTTTATGCGTTGGTTCCCTCGGCGCTGACGCTGAATTTTTTCCAGGCAACGTTTATGGCGCTGGGAGCCTGGCCGGTCTATGGCATTGCGCGCGACCGTTTTCAGGGGTCACCGCTGGCAGGGCTGGGCTGGGCGGCGATCTATCTGCTCTACCCGTCGCTCTGGTTTGTTACGATGAGTGCGCCCTGGCAGCCGCGTACGCTGGCAATACCGGCGCTACTGGGGGCATTCTACATGCTCCAGCGACGGCGCTGGTGGCCCTTTCTAGGGTTGCTGCTGCTGGCGTTGACTGCGCGTACCGATGTGTCGCTGGTTGTCTTTGCGTTCGGGTTGCTGGCGGGGCTCTGGCGGCTGGGCCGGCGTTGGACGCTGCCGCCGCTGCTGCTGGGCCTGGCCTGGTTTTATCTCTCGACAGCGTATATCGTGCCAGCCTTTTACCGCGATGATTATCAGCCACAGGCCGGGCAGATCGGGCAGTCGTATGATGAAACGTGGCCGGGCACGAGTCCGCAACTGGCCTACTATTCGCACCTGGGGAATAGTGCCGGCGAGATTGTCGTGACGATGATTACCCACCCGTTTGACACGCTGCAGTTGATGCTGACGCCACCCAAACTACGCTACCTGTTCTTGATGCTGTTGCCGCTGGCGTTTTTGCCGCTGCTTGCGCCGGATGTGGCGCTGCTTGCCAGTCCGATCCTGGCGATGAATCTGCTCTCAACGCGGGTACACCAGTTCACTATCCGGGAGCAGTATCAGGCACTGATTATTCCGGGGCTGCTGCTGGCAGCGATTATCGGCGGGGCGCGGCTCTGGAGTTGGTGGCGTGAGCGCGACAAACAAGGCGGACGGGACAACCGGCAGGCGGCATTTCTGGCGCTGGGTGGCCTGCTGGTCTACACGCTGGCGGTCAATCTGCTGCTCAAGAACCCGGTTGTGACAACACTGCGCTACCGGGAAGATCCGGCACGCATCGCGGTGATGGAAGAGTTGCGGACGATGGTGCCGCCGGATGCATCCGTGGCGACGACATCATTTCTGGCACCGAGGATGATGCCGCGCCGCGCGATCTACTATTTGCCGCATGGATCGATGTTCCCGCCGCTGGAGCAGGCCGAGTATCTGTTTATCGACACCCGCGCCAGCGCGCTCCAGGAGACGTCCGAACGGCGCGATTTCGTGACGGAGATCCGCACCTCGCCGGAGTGGTCCATTCTGGCCGACCGGGATGATCTGCTGCTGGCGCGACGGGTGGTGCCTGATGAGTGAGGGAACGAAACGTTCGGGGGGCGCGATCGTACGGCAGGCGGGCGGATGGTGGGCGATTACGCTGGTGCTGGTGATGGCGGTGGCGCTGCGGGTGGCGTTCTGGTCATTGCAGGCGCAGAGCGGAGCCGTGCAACCGGCCGACCCGGAGGAGTATTACCGGGCCGCAGTACAGTTGCTGCACGGCGGCTATGACGACACGGGCAAGTGGCTGCGTCCACCGCTCTACCCGGCATTTCTGGCATTTATGTTTCTGCTGGGCGGCATCAACGTCTCGCTGGCACTGCTGGGCCAGGCGCTCTTTTCGGCGCTGAGTGTGCTGACGTTTGTGCTGCTGGGAGGCTGGCTGTTTGAACGGCCCAATGTTGCGCTGCTGAGTGGGGTAATCGCGGCGCTGTTTGTGCCGCCGGCGAGCTTTGGCAGTGTGCTGTTTGCCGAGGCGCTGTTTGTGCCGCTGATTATTCTGGCGCTGGCACTACTGGACCGAGTGCTGGTCACCGGCAACCGCTGGATGGCGCTGCTCGGCGGAATCGTGCTAGGGCTGGCGGCGCTGACCCGGGCAGTAGCGCTCTTCTTCATTCCGGTAAGCATGCTGCTCATCTTTTTCTTCAGCCGGCGCAAGAATCCGGAACCGGCGCGGAACCGGCCGGCGCGGCACGGTGTGCGTCCCGCCTGGTCTACGCTGCTGCCGGCTGTGCTGCTTGGCGTGGGCGCGGTCCTGACCATCGGGCCATGGACCGCACGCAACTATGCGGGTCACGAGCGGATGATCCTGGTGGATACCAATGGCGGTATCAGCATGTGGTATGGGATGGTGCAGGGGGAGGCGGATCAGCAGCAGGACGAAGCCCGGCTGGCGGCGGTGGAAAACCCGGCCGACCGGCAGGCGCTGGCGGTGCGCATGACCGTTGAGCGGATTGCCGCCGATCCGCTGCTGTTTGTCACCCGCATGCGCTACAAAGTTGCCTCGCTCTTTACGCTGCAACTGCGCAACTTTGCCACGGGTGAACTGGTGACGATCAGCCCGCAGGATGATCATGTGGTGACGGGAGCAGGCGAGAATCCGTTGCGGGTGACACTGATTGCGGATGCGCAGTATGTGCTGGTGATGCTGCTAGGGATTATCGGCCTGAGTTTTGCCCCCTCGTGGCGGCGCGCGCTGCCGACTCTGCTCTGGCTGGCCTTTGGTGTGCTGATTTCGGCCATCACTGTGGCGCATCCCCGACTACGCTTGCCGCTGGTCTGCGCGCTGATCCCGTTTAGCGCATATGCACTGCTGCAGTTGCCGCGCGCCCTGCGGCGGCCCGGACGTTACCTGCGGGATTACCGCACGCTGCCGGCGCTGTTCGGATGCCTGCTCTTTCTCGGGCTGATCTTTAGCTGGAATTATGTCACCTGGATCAAGGGCGAGCGCTATGCGATACCGGCCCGTTGGGCAGTAGCGCGGGACGATCTGGCGCGGGCCGAAATGCTGTTTGAACAGGCGCGCGCGATCGATCCTGGTAATGCGCTGCGCTTGATCGATCTGGCGGACCTGGCGTTGAAACAGGGTGACACGGACGAAGCAGCCACATTCTACCGCCAGGCCACCGAACTGGAGCAGCGCAACCTGTATGCCCACGCCATGCGTATCCAGACCGCCGCGTTGCGCGACGACCCGGAGGAGGCGCAGCGTGCGTTGACGGCAATTGATAGCTATGGCCGCGACAATAATGATCTCTATGCATGGGCATGGAATAACGTGCGCACCCCTGCTCCCGACCGCATTGTACCGGGTGAGCCGGCCGCGCTGGGGCATTACGCCGGGTTTGCGCCGGCTACGTTTGATCTGGCGCAGGGACGCTGGACGCTAGGCCACGGACGGTTACGCCTCAGTGGTGGCTGTGGCACGCTCACGTTGCGCTTGCGTGGCCCGGCCGGCCGGGAGGCGCGCATCCGGGTGGCAGATAGGGCTATCCGGGAACGGGTGGTGTTGACGGGTGAGCCGCAGGAAGTGATGCTATCGCCGGCGGAGCAACCGGACTGTGCGGCGGCGCAGTCGGTGGTTGTGCATATTCAGAGCGAAACCGGCCTGCTCGATATGGAGCGCGCACCCTGGGCGGTCGGCGTGGCAGTGCTTGAGGCAGCCATAGAGCGCAATCCGTAGTCCGTAGTCCGAAATTCGTAGTCTGTGGAAAGTTTGGATGACGCATACTGAAGTCACAACGTCCCGCCAGGAGCCGCATTCGGCACGAACCGCGCATCAGGCAGGTGAACAACCGGCGGGGCAGGGG
>CAKZQX010001081.1 GCA_937141995.1 uncultured Chloroflexaceae bacterium
CGGGCTGTTCTGGTGGTTTCAGTGGCAGGGTTACTTTAAATGTACTGCCGACGCCGGGCGTGCTGGTAAAGCTAATCGTTCCGTGATGTGCTTCCACGGCTCCCCGGCAGAAGTAGAGCCCCAATCCTACCCCGCGCCGACCATCTTTGCTATTTGCCTGGTAAAATCGCTTAAAGATGTGTGGCTGTGCCTCAAGCGGGATGCCCTCGCCAGTATCACGAATCAGCAGTTCAATTGCCTGCCCGGTGTCGTCCGGTTGGGCCGATATGGCAATTTCTCCCGTGGCGGGGGTAAACTTGATGGCGTTGGAAAGCAGATTGGTCAGTATTCGCTCGATCAATCCGCGATCACCCTGGAGCAGCGGCAGATCCGGGCTTGCGCTCCAACAGGTCGGGGGTTGGTCGGCGCGTCCGGTTAGCTCGAACGGCTCACATACCGCCTGAATGATCCGGTCAACCGCCAGTTCCTGATACCGGATTGGCAACTTGCCGGTATCAAGACGTAGCGCGTCCATCGTCGTCTCGATCAGGTTTTCCAGCAATCGAGCGCTTTCATAGGCAACCAGCAAAAGCTCACGTTGACTGGCGGGATCAAGCTGCTGCGGGAGCAGCGCCTTGAGACTGATCAGCAGCGTGTGCAGCGGAGCGCGGATATCATGCACCATCATGCGCGTTTGATCTTCGTGCCAGCGTAGCCGGGCGGCCAGTTTACTATTGGCCGTGACCAGGGTGCTATTCTCGTACGCATCAAACGCCAACAAATGCGCACTAAGCTGTAGCAGCAGATCCGGGTCCGGCGCATCCGGTAGCGGGAAGTTCTGCCGCATGTGTTGAAAGGTGCTCCGTTGTTCCGGATTACCTTTCAGCAGCGTTTTGATCCAGTCGAGGGCATAGGTAACTATCGCAGAATCAAAACTCCAGACCACATCAAACAGACACGCATCCGGATCATCAGGCTGATCCTCGGCCATTTTGCCGCACAACACAGCGCTGTTTGTTATCCCAAGCACACAGAACAACACCTCCGACTGTTCTGGCGCTATACTGGGTGGGAGCGTCAGCCGGCGGATCTTCGGCGGTGGCGCGGGTAGCCAGGTATTGCCGTCAGGCGTGCTTAGCGCACGCACGATCACGGCACCATTCTCCCCTCCCAGCGTTAGCGATTGCAGGCGCTCCATCAGATGCTGTAACATCGTCTGGTTATAGCGACCGTTAATCAGCATAGTGTTCGCAAAGGTATGCAGTGACGTAAAGAGCGAACTGGTTGATGTTTGGGTGAAGTGGTTTAGATGATCCATCACTTACTTTTGCTGATTCTACTCTCTACAGCGTTAAATACAGGATGTACGCGGTGGACGTTCACATCAGGCATGAACCCAGGTGCAAAACTGGTTGCGCCTCCGACAGTGCGGAGGATGTCATGCTGGTTCATACAACATGTACATAACGTGCAAATGTTGTGTGAACCAGCTACAGAGCGTCCCATGCTGCCGCCGGCGAATCGGGCGCTCATCGGGTCAACCGCCCGGTTGGCATGCCTACTGCGTATGTCCTATCAGATAACAGGATTTACGCGGTGCGTATTCAAACGGACCGTTTGCTTGCGATAACAGCGTATTTCGCCTGCGGCAGCATGGTACTTGATCTATCTTTTTCACGAAATGTTGGCTCGAAGAGCCAACATTTCGTGAAAAAGATCTGGGTTCTTCCACCCTGCCGGAGGCAGAATTGTCTTTCAGGTCAGCGACCACGTAACTCCTGGTAGTGACAGGAGTTACGCGGTGCGGCCTATTTCGGTCTGTTGACCGACCCAAAAGCCTGATTCGCCTGCGGCAGCATGGTACGCTTTTTTCTTGTTCACAAAAACATTCACAACGTGAATGTTTTTGTGAACAAGATCTGGTCTCTTCCGTCCAGCCGGAGGCGGAGTCTCGTGCCGGATCAGTGACCGCGTAACTCGCGTTAGCGCGACTCAGCAGTTTTTCGATACGCTACTCTTTGGATTAATCACGCACGACTACCCGCAGCAGCGCCTCCTGCCGCTCGACCGTGGTGTCCAGTTCAGCCGAGAAAGCCTGCATCCGCGCACAGATCTCCTCCACATCCTGCCCGGTTGCCCGGTTGACCACGCCATAGTTCAGGCGTACGGGAACCATGCGCAACTCGCGGGTACCCGCCGGCTCAACATCGGCCAGAAAGAGTAGCGACTGATCATTGCGTAGAACCGGGTCCACGGCATAGTCGTCCAGAAAATCCCCGGTGTCATAGAGGATGGGCTTGCCCTGCCGAACCGCAACGCCCTGGAAGATATGGGCCGAGTGACCGTGAAGCATATCCACGCCCCGGTCGAGCGCGGCCTGGGCAAACTGCTGGAAATGCTGCGGCGGCCGCCGGCGCATGTTTGGCCCCCAGTGCAGGGAGAGAATCACAAACTGCGCACCATCAGCCCGGGCAGCCTGCACCGACTCCGCAACCAGTTGAAGTGTCGGTGCATCGGGAATGATTGGGATGTAGTTGGTGCCCGGCTGATTCGCAGTCGCGGCCCAACCCGGTTCGTTGTCGGTAAAGGCCACCATCCCCACCCGCATACCGGCGGCCTCGACGATGGCAGGCCGGCGCGCTTCGGCCAGGTTGCGCCCCGCACCCGCGCGGGCAATTCCAGCGGCATCCAGGTAGTCCAGCGTATCAAGCAGCCCTTGCACCTCAAAGTCGAGCGTATGGTTATTTGCCAGCGAAACCAGGCGGACTCCGGCGGCATGGAGCACCTCTATCGCCTGGGGCGGCGCACGGAAGTGGAACACCTTGGGAGTGCGCGTCCAGGGGGTAGTTGCTGTGGTGATGGCACACTCCAGCCCGGCGATCAGCAGATCGGCGCTCTGGAGCAGGGGCAGCATGTTGCCCCAGAAGCTCTCAGGCGTGCGGAAAGGCATCTCCTGGGCCACACCGCGCCCCAGCATTACATCACCGACCATTCCCACAATCATGGTTTTGCCTCCGGAATTTAATAGCAGTATCTGTATGTGCTCTGTTCCTGGTTTATTTCTTCCCCACTTGGTTGCAAGACATGTGCCATTTATTATCGATCACAGGAGTTACGCGGTGGGTACACAAACTGGACATGTGCCCAGGTGGAAGCCCGATTCGCCTGCGGCAGGGCGGAATCGCCTATCGGGTCAACGACCGCATACGTCATGTAAAAACCTGCTCTTCCATGATGGAAGAGCAGGTTTCCTTTTCCTAGTCATACGCGTTATGCAGCCTCCACAAACGAAAGGGTTGGGCCTCCAGGGACGGTATTTTCTGGTACGCCGCCGCTCGTCAGACCCAGGCTCATACTATCCTGAGGGAGATCCGGGTTGTGCTAGAATAGACAGGCCGACTATCATCCGGAGCTATCCTGGGAAATTGAGGGATTTTTGAAGAAGGAGGTTGCTATGCACCATGTTTACCGGGTTGCGCTTGCCCTGGCCCTGCTTATCTTGCTGTCCCTGCCGGCAGCGAGTCTTGCCCAGCCCCAACCGGCCTTGCTACGCGTCATTCATGCTGCCCCGACTGCACCGGCCGTCGATGTTTATGCCAACGGTGTCCCCATTCTCAGGAATCTGGCATTCTTTGCCCTCAGTGAGTATCTGGCCCTGCCCCCCGGACAGTATACGATTCAGGTGACACCAGCCAATGCCGGCCTGGATGATGCATTCCTCACAGGTGGGTGGTTACTTACCAACAATACACACTACACGCTGATGGCCGTGAGTACCATCGAGAATGTCGGCGGGGTGCTGGAGATCGACAACCAGAATGCGCCACCGCCGGGCCAGGCCCGCGTCAAGCTCTACCACACCGTCCCGGATGCGCCACCGATTGATGTAAAGCTGGCAGGCACAGGCACATCGGTCCTGCGCGCGCTCCCCTTCACCGGTTCCGCTGCGCTGACGGTTCCGGCGGGCACATATCAGTTTGATATCACCCCGGCCGGGTCGCCTACGGTCATCTACACCACGCCCCCGCTGCGCTTTGAACCCGATTGGGGCTATACGTTAACCGCTGTCGGCTTCCTGGAACAGCCGGGTACCTTCGGGGTTCGGTCACACGTTGACTTTACCGCGCCGGCAGCCGCGGCAACCGCGCCGGCACCCCAGGCGGCAGAGCGCGTCTATGTTGCGGAGTTGCGTCCACTCAACACCAGTGTGACGGAACAACCGGCAACCGGGACGGCCCGCTTCACACTCAGTGGTGACACGCTTACGCTACAGGTGAATGCGCAGGGGCTCTATCCCGGTACCATGCATCTGCAGCACTACCATGGCTTTGTTGATGGGCAAGATGCCACCTGTCCCCCAGCCGTCGCCGATGCAAACAGCGACGGTTTTATCGATCTGGTTGAAACCCAGCCATTCACCGGAATTACGCTGGTGCCGCTCCACGATGATCCGGCATCGCTGGAGATTCAAGTTCCGACCTACCCGATCGCCGGCGACCCCGGCGGCGCTATCAACTATGCCCAGACGGTCTCGGTGAACGCGCTGGAGTCGGCGCTGCTGTCAACCCACGGTATTGCGGATCTGGCGCTGGAGCAGCGGACGGTCTTCCTGCATGGGGTCAACCCGAATGCTAATCTGCCCGAGTCGGTGCAGTCACTGCCGAATGTGCCGGCCCAGGTGACACTGCCGGTCGCGTGTGGCGAAATCGTCCGCGTGCAGTAATTCGCGGTGTCGTGCGACAACGTGAAGCAAAGTTGCATTAGAATGCCCCCGGCAGGCAGAGCGCTCTGCCCGGGGGCATTTTCGGTAGCGGGGAGAAGATGTAACTCGATACGCTGGTAATCATCACGTAGCACAACAGTAATCTTTCTGTTTAGCCCTTATCCGGCTCCTCCGGGGCGGGCATGGGCGGCTCATTCCCCAGGCTGCCAAACGAGGTATCGCCATAGCCGCCGGTAACGCCGGGATCGGTATCGCTCCCCAGGCCGGCCGTCTCAACTGAGCGTGATGGGCGGCCGGTTACGCTCTGCACGGCGTTGCTCAAAATATTCCAGACCGCCGCCTCGGTGAGTCGGTAGTTCTGGGCAAGTTCATAGACGCTCGGTCCCTGCATGGCGGCGCGCACAATATCGCCCTCCTGACCGGGGAGTTGCTCTACCTGGCCGGGAAACTGCTGCAACTCGGCCAGCAGGCGTGCCATGCGTTCATGTGTTCCCTGTGCCACACAAACCTCCTTTGTACGTTTTACATTGGCATGCCGGCATATTTATGTTTCTACCCACTACTCAAATGGATCATGTCGGGCATCACGGTAGCCCCAGTCCACCAGATCAGGCGCATACTGCGTCTGTGACAGCAGCGTGCCTCGGCAGAGACGCCGCGCATTGGTCGCGTTCCACTGCTCATGCCGGAGCCGGGCAATCAAGTCATGCATGACCCAGTCGGGGACCGCCGTGCGCTCGTCGGGATAGATAAAGCCAAACAATGTCAGATAACTGAAAAGCACGCGCCAGTGGGAGTTAAACCGCCGCAGCAGGCGCGACCAGTCTATATGCACGGTAGCACCCCGCAGCAGGTGTGCCACATCGGCCCCGTCGTAGCGCTCGCGCTCCATAATAAATGCCTTGTCCCAGATCATTTCCTCACGTGGGCAGAGCAGTATCGGTACATCCAGAATGGTCTGTTCAACCGCATAGGTAAACCATTCGTCGTCTACCTTGCCAATGCCGTTATCGGAGCTGAAAATAATATCAATAAACTGCGCCGCGCTGGAGACCTTACCCAGCCAGTGCGGTATCGTTAGTTCCGTCTGATAACCTGCCTCGGTCAGCACCAGCAGGCAGCGCTCGGTATCCTGCGGGCGAACAAACAGATCAAGATCTTTCGTCTCACGGACGATTCCGGTGTAATATTCAAATGCAAATGTACCGCCAACCAGAAACGGCACCTGTGCCGCCTGAAGCGCGGTAATAGCATGTTGATAGAACTGGTATGTTTGCCCATCAAGTGTGTTCTGGGTTGATAGTTCTGCCATATGCTCCTTCCAATGCTGTGCCGTGCGGCAGATTCTGCGGTGAGACTAGGATAGAAATGTAGCAAGAAATGTACCATTGGTGTAACGGTTAGGGGTTAGGGGTTAACGGTTATGTTATATAGTTATTGCCAGCGTAACTCCTAACCCCAAATAGCTTTCAAATACGCTTTGCGGCTTTGCGCGAGCGTATTTGAAAGCTATTGCCCCTAACCCGTAACCCCTAACCCCTAACCGTTAACCCCTACTCCTGGTACAGATGTTGCAATACAATCGGGTAGTTGATGGAAGCAAAGCGAAGCGAATGGAGAAACGCATGACAGACCAGAAAGAATATGTACGGCTGGCAGCCATGGCCGATATTCACTGTAGTAAAACTTCTCAGGACGCGCTACGGCCGCTGTTTACGCAGATTAACGATCAATCCGATATCCTGGTGATCGGCGGCGACCTCACAGACTATGGCCTGCCCGAGGAGGCTGAGATCCTGGTAGAAGAGTTGACCGATGTCCATATTCCCATCATTGCGGTCTTGGGCAACCACGACTATGAAGCCGAGCAGATTGACGATCTCAAACAGATCTTTTGTGAGCGCGGTATTACTATTCTTGACGGCGATACCTGTGAGATCCACGGGATCAGCTTTGCCGGGATCAAAGGCTTTGGCGGCGGTTTTGGGCAGGGCACGCTGGGCTACTGGGGCGAACCGGCCATCAAGCGGTTTGTCCAGGAGGCGTTGGATGAAACGCTGCGACTGGAGTCGGCGTTGGCCCGGCTGCAGACCGAGCAGCGGGTAGCCGTGCTGCACTATGCCCCCATCCGCGAAACGGTCGAGGGCGAACCGCCGGAGATCTTTCCCTTCCTGGGATGCAGCCGACTTGAGGAGCCCTTAAACCGCGCGCCGGTAACAGCCGTGCTGCATGGGCATGCCCACGCGGGCGCACCTGAAGGACGGACAAGCAACGATATCCCGGTCTACAACGTCTCGCTGCCGGTGTTGCAGCGCGCCTTTCCCGATCAGCCGCCCTTTCGTATACTGGAGTTGCCGTACACCGCGTAGGGCGATGGTATGATACGTTGACGAACCCAATTGGACCACGAAATAGGAAAGAAAAGCGTAGTCCTGTATAATGTGGTGCCGGCGATGTACCATCACCCCGGAATATCGCTTTCCAATACGTCCGGGCTTTTTAAACAGCACAACTGTGCAGGACTATACCAGAAAAGGAATTCACATTGGGTAAGAATATTTTTATACCGGGATTGGATGACTTCAATCTCTCAAAACTACAGGCGTTGCCCGAAGCCTCTGACTACACATTTCATCAACTCCTGTCACTCAGGGAACTGCAACCAGTGGACAAAGACCCCAAGGCCATCAAGCATGTGCTGCACGCAGTCGAAGACCGACTGCGGGCCTTTCCCGGCTCGATTGACGCGATTGTCGGCTATTGGGACTATCCGGTGAGTACGATGGTTCCGCTGTTGTGTCGGCAGTTCGGACTGCCCGCCGCGCCGCTACGCAGCGTGATGGCCTGTGAGCACAAATACTGGAGCCGCGTGGAACAACAGGAGGTCATTCCCGAATGCGTGCCGCCATTCCAGAGTGTCGATCCCTTTGATGATGCGGCGCTTGACAAAATGGAACTGGACTATCCCTTCTGGCTCAAGCCGATTAAAGCACATAGCTCGCAACTGGGCTTCAAAATTGAGAGCGATCAGGACTTTCGGGAGAGCATGAAACCTATTCGCCAGGACATCGGTCACTTCGCCGCGATCTTCAACCACCTGCTGGAGCAGGTTGAGGTTCCGCCTAAGATCAGGCCGGTTGATGGCGGCTACTGCATTGCGGAGGGGATTATCTCCGGCCGGCAGTGTACCGTCGAGGGGTTTATCTTCGATGGAGAAGCGCAGACCTACGGTGTGATCGACTCGATCCGGGAGCCGGGTTCGTCGTCCTTTGCGCGGTTCCAGTATCCCTCGTCCCTGAACGACCCGGTGAAGGAGCGCATTGCGGCGGCGGCAAAGAAGATTATGACCCATGTGGGTTATGACAATGCCGCCTTTAATATCGAGTTCTTCTACGATGAATCCGCCGACCGGCTCTGGCTCCTGGAGATCAACACGCGCGTCTCGCAGTCCCACAGCTATCTGTTTGATAAGGTCGATGGCAAATCGAACTTCTCGATCATGCTGGATCTGGGGTTGGGTCGCCGGCCGGCACTTACACCCGGACAGGGAACCTATCGCTGTGCCGGGAAGTTCTTCCTGCGCAAATATGAGGATGCGCTGGTGAAAACCGTTCCCAGCGAGGAAGAACTGCGCCGTCTGCACGCGGAATTTCCCGAAGCCGCCGTCAAGGTGAGCGTGGAGGCGGGCACGCGGCTCTCCGAGTTGCCCACCCAGGAGAGCTATAGTTACGAACTGGCCGAGATTATGCTGGGTGGGGAAAATGAAGCGGAACTTTTGCACAAGCATGAGCGCTGTCGGGAACTGCTGACGTTTACGTTTGTGGAGTAGCGTTGGGGTATTGGTGCCACCGAGACCACAGAGAACACAGAGGGATCTGCCGGAGGCTATCCTGCGGCAATCTGCCTGCTACCTACAGTCTGCGCTAACCGTCCGGATGTACCGGATGGATGCGCCGGCGCTTTTTGCCACCACGAACAGCGCGAATACAGCGGGAGGTGGAACACGTTTCAACCACACTTGTCGTATAAGCACGTTTGGGAAACTGTACGAAACGACGCGGGAGAGGAGGGGTTGCCTTCCTCTTCCGTTTTTGCGATCATGCCCTGTAGAGAACCGCGAACAGATTATCTCTGCTT
The DNA here is from genome assembly GCA_937141995.1 of uncultured Chloroflexaceae bacterium. GTDB lineage: Bacteria > Chloroflexota > Chloroflexia > Chloroflexales > Chloroflexaceae > CAKZQX01. Next base: position 8,840 of record CAKZQX010001081.1, read on the forward strand.
TCTCTATCTTCCCATAGGGCAGAGGCACGCCTCGCCCGGTCAGGTCTCTTCATTGTTGTTATAAGGAGCGCATCGTGAAAACCGTCTCGTCCTTCCCCTACACCGTCCAGGAACTTGAACATGTCTGGATTCCGCTGGCCGACGGCACTCATCTGGCCGCCCGCATCTGGCTTCCGGAGGAGGCGCAGGTACGTCCAGTTCCTGCCATCCTTGAATATATTCCCTATCGCAAACGTGATACCACTGCCGAACGTGATGCGCGGATGCATCCCTACTTCGCCGGTCACGGTTATGCCGCCATCCGGGTTGATCTGCGCGGCAGCGGCGACTCCGAGGGCGTACTGACCGACGAATATCTGCCGCAAGAATTGCACGATGGTGTTGAGGTGCTGCGCTGGATCGCCAACCAGCGCTGGTGTAACGGCTCCATCGGCATGATTGGCATCTCCTGGGGCGGCTTCAATGGCCTGCAGATCGCGGCACTCCGTCCGCCGGAACTCAAGACGATTATCACCATCTGCTCAACCGATGACCGCTATACCGATGATATTCACTACATGGGCGGCTGTCTGCTGGGCGATAATCTCTCCTGGGCCTCCACGATGTTTGCCTACAATGCCAGCCCGCCCGACCCGGTCCTGGTGGGTGAGCGCTGGCGGGAACTCTGGTACGAACGACTCGAGGGAAGTGGGCTCTGGCTGGAAAAATGGCTGGGGCACCAGCGGCGGGATGCCTACTGGAAGCATGGCTCGGTCTGTGAGGACTTCGCCGCGATTACCTGTCCCGTGCTGGCCGTTAGCGGCTGGGCTGATGGCTACTCCAACGCGGTCTTTCGCCTGCTGGCTAATCTAAAAGTGCCCCGCAAAGGGCTGATTGGTCCCTGGGGGCACAAGTATCCGCATCTGGGCATTCCCGGCCCGGCAATCGGCTTCTTGCAGGAGGCGCTGCGCTGGTGGGATCGCTGGCTCAAGGGCAAGAAAACCGGCATTATGGACGAGCCGATGCTGCGCGTCTGGATGCAGTACAGCGTTCCACCCTCCACCAACAGTATGCTGCGGCCCGGTCGCTGGGTGGCGGAACCATCCTGGCCCTCGCCCCAGATCGCAACCCGCTCCTATTTCCTGACGCCGGGATGCATTGCCCGACCTGGCGATCCGGTTCCCACTGCCGCCCTATCCATCCAGTCACCATTGAGCGTCGGGCTATTTGCTGGGAAGTGGTGCTCATTTAGCGCCACCCCCGACCTGCCGCACGATCAGCGGGAGGAGGACGGCGGCGCGCTGCTCTTCGAGAGCGACCCGCTGGACGAGACGCTGGAGATCCTGGGCGCGCCCATAGTCGAACTGGATCTTGCCGCCAGTGCGCCCGTGGCAATGATCGCCGTGCGCCTCTCCGATGTCGCTCCCAACGGCAAAGCCACGCGGGTAACCTACGGGCTGCTTAACCTGACCCACCGGGAGAGTCATGAGCATCCCACCTATCTGGAGCCGGGGCAGTGTTACCGGATATCTGTGCGCCTCAACGACATCGCGCAGATCTTCCCACAAGGCCACCGCATGCGCATTTCCATTTCGACTTCCTACTGGCCGCTGGCATGGCCGCCACCCGAACCGGTCAACCTGACGATCTTTACCGGAGACAGCCGGCTGCACCTGCCCTGCCGGGGTTCAACCGAGCTTGATGGTAAGTTGTCCCCGTTTGCCGAGC
>CAKZQX010001082.1 GCA_937141995.1 uncultured Chloroflexaceae bacterium
CATCCCCGAATCACGATAGCCCAGCAACTCCACGCTTGCCAGGCCCAGCTTCGCAGCGGCACAGCGCAGTTCGTCCGTGCGCAACTCGGCCAGCGAGCTATAGCCCCGGAGCATCTCCGGCGTTGAATGCCCCACCTCGCCCCCCGTTGCACACACCAGATGCACCGCCGTGCCACACCAGGCATAGAACGCCAGTGTTCCGCCTAACCCAAAGGACTCATCGTCCGGGTGAGCCAGAACCGTCAGCAGCGTCGGGCGCAGACCGGGCGTAATCTGTAGCAACTGTTCTTCACTCATTAATCATTCCTCGCCAATCATCATTCACCAGAATACCGGGGAGTATCTATAATAGCATACCAGCACGCTGATGAACGTTACGTATGCAACTCGGACAGGTGCCGAAACTGGCCCGGTCTGGCGGGTTGCCTCCCTGCTATACAGCATATCGCCACTGAAGACATTCTATCGGACGGAGTATCTACGTATTTCCCTTAGCTTGAATGGGCTTATCTCCTGATATTTTTAGTCGGTTTATGCTGTTATACTTTGAGGCAGTTATTGATGCACTCAATCACCTGTGCATGGCCCCATATAATACACAGTAATCTATGTAATAGAAACGAATGCGGTTCAACTATCCCAGGAAGATGGGTACGACTGTGTCCCAGCGCTTTCGGACTGTACCGGCTAGATTTGTAAGGAGAGCCTATCATGACAGTGCGAGTTAATCATCAGTGGCGTCTTGCCACCCGCCCAGACGGATTGGTCAAAGAAACGGACTTTGAATGGCGACAGGAACCTCTACCCACTCCACACCATGGACAAGTGCTTGTCCGCAGTTTGTATCTCTCCCTCGATCCAACCAATCGAAGTTGGCTCAGTGACACGCGGTCGTACATGCCACCAGTGGCAATTGGTGAGGTCATGCGCGGGTTAGCCATCGGTGTCGTCGAGCAGTCCCACCACGCCGATTTTAAGCCGGGCGATATCGTACAGGGCATGATCGGGTGGCAGGAGTATGCCTGTATGGATGGCACGGGATTGACGCACTTACCCAACGATACCTCCCTGCCATTGACCGCTTACCTGGGACCGCTGGGTCTTGTCGGACCAACCGCTTATTTTGGTCTGTTAGATGTAGGGAAACCGCAGGCTAGAGAAACGCTGGTCGTTTCTGCGGCAGCCGGTGCAGTTGGCTCACTGGTGGGGCAGATCGGAAAGATTAAAGGCTGCCGGGTCGTTGGCATTGCGGGTAGTATCGAGAAGTGTCGCTGGCTTACTGAGGAATTAGGGTTTGATGCCGCAATCAACTATAAGACCGAGTCGGTACACGCGGGATTGCAACGGCACTGCCCCGATGGTATTGATGTGTTTTTCGATAATGTCGGCGGCGAAATTCTGGATACGGTCTTAGGTTTGATGAACATTCGCGCCCGTGTTGTTATTTGTGGATTTATCTCCCAGTACAATGCGGTGGGGCCGGTTCCTGGCCCGTATAATTTTAATAATATCTTTACCCAGCGCGCTCGTGTTGAAGGACTTCTCATTCTGGATTACCTGGAACGCTTTCCGGAGGCGCTTACAGAACTCAGCAGGTGGCTGACGGAAGGTAAACTTCACTACCGGATTGATCTGATCAATGGGCTGGAGAATGCCCCGCGCGCACTGAACCGGCTCTTCAATGGTGCAAACAATGGGAAGTTGATTATCGGCGTGACACCTGAGCAGTAGACATACAGAGATAGAACGTACGCGGTAAGCGACCAAACCGCACGTTTAACCAGACGAAACACCGTTTACTATCATCAGGACTTTCGCTTGAGCCGCGAATGTGGTAGGCTACCTACCATGATAATGAAGCAGCAGTATCCGGCCCACCTGCTTTGCGGGTGGACCTGCGAAACAGGCGTATTCGTGCTCTTTGAGTTGTTCAAGCGAAAGTCCTGCGGATGTCCTTTCACACCTACACCCTCCAGCGCCTCGTCGCGGCACTGATGCCGGTTGGCTACTGGCAACACGCACCCTACAGCGGCCCGACGGAGGAACTACCGATTACCACGGCGGATGGCGTCACCCTGGCGGCAACTCTGCTGCCACGCGGACGACCGGATCTGCTGATTATCTGCCACGGTTTTGCCGCCAGCCAGCGCTGCCTGGCAATCGTCTGGCTGGCCGAAGCGCTGGCAGAGGCGTGGGATGTGCTCACGTTTGACTGGCGCGGCTTCGGGCAGAGCGGCGGCCTGGCGAGTATGGGCGGGGCCGAGTTACACGATCTGGCGGCGGTAGTGGCGTTGGCGCATGCGCGGGGCTACCGACGGATCGGGGTGATTGGCGAGAGTATGGGCGGGCTGATTACCCTGGCATCGCTAGGCATGGCGGCGGGGAGTGCGCTGCCCGACTCGCCGCTGCGGTACGTCAGCCGGGCGGCTACCCTGGGCGCACCCGCCGACTATGCCCTGACCGTCTGGCCGCGCCCCTTCCTGGCCCGACATGTTGCGCCGCTCCCCTGGATACGCCCGGTTGCACCGCTGCTGGGCTTCCGGCTGGGTCCGCTTGATCCGGCATGCGCGCTCGATTGGGTCAGCCAGATCCGGTTGCCGCTCATGCTGATCCAGGGCGATGCCGATCGGGTGGTGCTACCCCGTTGCGCCGAACTGCTCCACGAGCATGCCGCCAATGCCACGCTACGCGTCTACCCCGGCGTCGGGCATGGAGTGGGGGCGATGCGACTGCAAGTGCCGGAGTTGCTGCTGGAGGATCTACAGCGGTTTTTTGCAGATATGTAAGCAGATGATCTCAATCAGCCGGAGATAATGTTATACTGGAAAACATCGTTTGATCGCCTGTATGAGCATACAACTCAAGGAAGATGTATGGATTTTGATATTCGGCAACAAGTTTTTGATGCTACAACCGGCGAATACCTGGAAGATGCTGCGCTGGCCTACCAGGATGAACTGCTGGCACGCTTTAAAGCATCACCTGAAGGTCAGTCCTATCACAACGCGGGACACGATTTCGGCTGGAGCAATCCTTTCCTGCACTATGGCATCACCTACCTGAGTGTTACACCACCGGATATGACCTCGGCACACCTGCAAGAGATCCTCTTTGATCTCTTCCCAAAGAAGGTATCCGTACCCGCTGACGCCGCCCCCGACATAATTCATGAGTTACATGCTTTCTGGTCATTTCTACAGCGGGAGTTTTCCCTGAAAAATGCGGCTGCCTGTCTCAAAATGCTGGACGAGAAAGCAATTGAGAAGCTGGAAGCAGCAATGGATAATCCCGCAAACTTTGGCATGGCTAAATCCTTTATGATGATGGGTCAGAAGCGGGGGTTTGATATGACTTCGGAAGCGGGTGTTCAACAATGGATGGAGACATACAATGCCGAACTCGCAGCCGGAACAGGGCAACCGCTGCCATTGTCGCAAGCTATGCCCGGCAGCCCACCGTCCAGTTCCAAGAAGACACAATCAAAGAATAAGCGTAAAATGCAACGGAATAGTCGCAAGACAAACCGGAAGAAACGTTAATATAGCCTTTGTTTAACCCGAACACAATCCAATTCTGTGAAGCCGTATGACCACACCATCACTTACTCTGCTCCTCGCCCCGGCCGCCGCCGGGAAAACTCGGGCCGCCCTGGATGCCCTGCGCGCGCCGCGCCGGGGCCGGGCGCTGCTGCTTGTTCCTGACCGCCGGCAGCAGCGGCAACTCAAGGCCCGCCTGACAGGTGTGCCGCGCGTCGGCGTTCATCAGTTCGACAGCCTGACCCGTATGCTCCTGCGCCGCGCCAGTATCGCGGTTGCCGACCTGAGCGGCACGATGCATACGCTGCTCTTGCGCCGGGTGCTGCGTGAGTTGAACGCCGCCGGAGCAGTGCCGACCTTTGCCCGCGTAGTCCACAAGCCCGGCTTTGTTGCCAATATCGGCATGCTGATCGCCGAGGCCCAGGACGCCGGGGTCACGCCGCAACAACTTGCGGACGCCGCGGTGACGCCCTACGACGCCGAACTGGGTGCGATCTATGCCGCTTACACAACCGAACTGGAACGACGTGGCCTGGCCGATATTGCCCGCCGGCTCGAACTGGCGCGTACAGCGTTGCAGCATAATCCGCGGTTGCCGGCCGGGGTGCAACTGCTGGTCGTGGACGGCTTCGATCAGTTTACGCCGCTACAACTACAGTTACTGGCCCAGATGACACGTTATGTCGAGCAGACTATCATCACCCTGACCGGGAGCGCGGAGGAACGCCCGGCCCAGCGCCGCTTTGACCGCACCCGCCGGCAGATCGTCGCGGCCCTCCAACCGGATAGCATCCAGGTGCCGGCAGAGCAGGAGCCCGCCGTTACAGAGCAGGAGCCCGCGCTGGCCTTCCTCGAACAGCATCTCTTCAACCTGGATGTGCCGCCACCCACCGATCCCGGCAATACCCTGACGCTGATCGCCGCCGCCGACCGGGAGCGCGAGGTGCGCGCGGCTCTCCGCCGGGTGCGTCTGCTCCTGGAACGGGGGGTTGCTCCCGGACAGATTGCGCTGCTGTTCCGCAGTGGCACGGCCTACCTGCCGCTACTGCGCGAGATCGCCGCCGAGTATGCACTGCCGCTGGCAATCTACGCCGGACGCCCCCTGGCAGAGGCTCCGCAGGTGGTCGCCAACCTGACTATGCTGCGCCTGCCGCTGGAGGATTACCCCCGCCGCGATCTGGTGGAAGTCTGGCGCAACTTGCCGGACTGGCGCGTGACGCCGAACAGTGAACCGGACGAGGTTGTGGAAGAACCAGCGGGAAGCCCTGTCGGAGATGATTCCACATCAGAGCCTGATGGTGAACTAGACCATCAGCAGATGGAGATGACTGAAGACGAATCAGTCTCAGACCAGCCACACGCGCCCCAGAGCTCGGTTTACACCTTCGCGCATGCCGCCAATCTGCTTGACCGGGTGGCCCGCAATGCCGGTATTGCCACCGGGCTGGAGCGACTACGGGCAACCCTGACCGCGCTGGCCGCTGCCGAGCCGCCCCTGGAGCAGGATGACGCGGAATACAATCCGCTAACGGTTGATCCAGCCACGGCACAGGCGTTCCTGGCCCGACTGGATGCCTTTGTCGCCTGGCTGACTCCACCAGCGCACGCCTCGATCGGCGAGTATGTGGCCTGGGTGCGGGAGCGTACGACAACCGGCAGTGCTGCATACGCCGATGGGGAACGTTCAACGGCACAGCCTACGCCACCTCAACGGTACAGCGCATCCGCGCGCTGGTCTGCTGTGCTGGATGATCTGGAGCAGGCCGCAGCAGTTCTGGATGAACTGCCGGTCAGTTATAGTGCGTTTGTGGCTGATCTCAGCGCGGCGGTGGCGGCGGCAAACTATGGCCGGGTTGAGCCGGGACCGGAGCATGTGGCGGCCATGCCGGTGCTGGCGGCGCGCGGCATCTGCTTTGACCATACTATTCTGCTGGGTATGGCGCAGGGGGAATTCCCGCTGCAATTCCCCGACCCGCCCTTCTACAGCCGGCGTGAGCGAGCACTGCTGGCCCGGCAGGGTATCGAACTGCCCGCACCCGATCCGGCAGACGAGCGCTCCCTCTTCTACGAGATTATCGGACGCACCCGGCGCAGCCTCACGCTGACCCGCACCTACCTGGATGAGCAGAGTAATCCCCTGCTGCCCTCGCCCTACCTGACTGCACTCCTCGATCTGGTGCAATCCGAGCGGGTACCCATGCTCTGGGTCCGGGCCGGCAGCATCCCGCCACCGGACGAAGCCGCATCGCCCCAGGAAGCCCTGATCGCGGTGATGGCTGCCGGCGACCAGCATGCGCAGCAATCTGATCAGCAACCGCTGCCGGCACATGTCCAACGCGCTTGCGAGGTAGAACAGGGGCGGGAAGATACCGGCGCGTATGGTTTCTTTGAAGGCGTTGTGGAAGATCCGGCGGTGGTAGCAGAACTGGTGCAGCGCTTCGGGCCCGGCCATCAGTGGAGCATCACCCAGTTTAACGACTACATCACCTGTCCCTTCCGCTTTGTGGCTGCGCATGTGCTGAAGCTCCAGCCACGCAGCGAACCGGAAGATGACCTGGAGCACTCCACGCGCGGGCGGATCTACCATGCGATCCTGGCCGAGGCGGGCAAAACCTGGATGCAGACGCAGCATGCACACACCCCTGCTAACGAGCAGGATATTCTAACGGCCCTGCAGACCGCCGCCGACACCATCCTGGCCGAGGCACCCACCCGTTACCACTTCGAGCCAAACGCCTTCTGGAACTGGGATCAGGCCGACATTCGTCGCCGTCTGGAGCGCGCCCTGCGCCGGGTCTTACACGACGAGAGTGACTGGGCCGACTTTCGCCCCGCCGGCGTTGAGCAGAGCTTTGGCCGGCGAGGCCGGAATGAACCGCTCCGCCTGGATACACCCGCCGGAACCGCGCTGGTTGCCGGGCGTATTGACCGGCTCGATCAGCGGGATGATGGTGCGCTGGCACTGCTGGACTACAAGAGCAGCAGTACCCCGCGCTCCCTCGAGGAGACGCTCAATGGGCGCGATGTGCAACTGGCGATCTATCTGCTGGCTGCCGAGCAGATCCTGGCACGCGGGCAGCGGGTTGAACGCGCCGCCTTTCTGCACCTGGGCAGCGGCAAACGCAGCAAACCCCTCACCGACCAGGAGCGCGACCAGGCACTCGCGGCAATGACTGAGCGCGTGGGCGAGACTCTCGCCGGTGCGCGCGCCGGGCACTTCGCAGTCCGCCCGCGCGATACCTGTCCCACCGCCTGCAGCTTTGCCGGCATCTGCCGCCTCAACCTTGCCAAACGCGATGCGCAGGCTGGGGATTAGGGAGTGGCGACTGGCGACCGGCGACTGCCGAGTGACTACGGATTACGGATTACGCGGGCTGCTCCAACACAAACAGGCGTCCCTGGATCTTCCGGGACGCCTGTCTTGCTTATAGATACACTGTACGGACTACGGACTACGGCTTACCGACTACGAATTACAGCTTTAGTTCGGCAACTGCACCCCGGTTGCGTCAAACTTCTTCTGCACCGCATTGTTGGGGTAGGAGACTTTTTGCATCGTCGGCGCAATATACTGCTCCAGACAGACATTGTCGTAGGTTTCACCATGCTTGGTTGTCGTCCCCGAGCAGCGCGGATCATCCATTCCGGAGACAATTTCGCCAAACTGGGTGGCGACAAACGCGCCGCGCACCGGCGAGCGAAAGTCATACCAGGCCGCTTCCAGACGACGTGTCGTGCCCAGGCTGCCGTCAGGAGCAAGGCGCCAGTTCGCCTGATCCAGCTCTTCATTCTCACCCGGATAGTAGATCGTGGTTGTGTTACAGATGGTCCAGCCAAAGTCCCATGACCAACCGGCAGTCTTGGCATACCACTGCTCACACCGGATGCCCCGATCCCAGGCATTCTGATCCACAACCAGCATCACCGGTCGTCGGCCGGGATCTTCGCCCCGCGGAATGCGGTCCGTTACCGGGTCGCCGGTATCATACCAGCCCTGCCAGCGGGAGACGTTGCCACTCGGATCGCGCGCCCATACCTCGTAGGAATGATACCGCACAGAGCGGTCCAGCACATTGGACGAGGCATGCACCCGAAAATAGATATCGACGTTGTCCAGCGTTGTGGCAAACCCTTTCATCGCCGCATGCTTGGCCGTATTCTCTGCCGGCGATGTATTGGCATGACTATGGAACTTCACCTCGTAGCCGGCATCCGTAACCCAATCCGGCGGCGCATCGCCATGTTCGTGGCCGGTGGCACAACCATCTATCACCGGGGGATGCCAGGTATCCATCGGCTCGCCACACACGCCGACTGCACCACTGGTATGCTCACCATGAGCGTGATGGTCATCGGCAGACGGCGTGGTCGGCTCAGTCGATACAGCGGTCGGTGCGGCGGTCGGTTCAGTTGTCGGCGTATCCGCATCAGCATTCGCGTTATCAACGGCAAAACTGACGGCGGTCACGGCAACTTCGGCTCCACCATCGTGGACCGTTACGGTAAGGGTGTAGTCACCATCGGCAACCCGGGTCGTATCCCAGCCACGGGGCGTACCATCCACATCACCCAGGAAAAAGAAGGGCGCATGCTTCTCGGTATGCGCAACACTCTCCGGTCCGTTCAGCATAAAAACGACCCGTTCAACACTCCGGTCGTCCGGCAGTGCCGCGATGTTCACGGTTCCCGCCAGCGTCTGACCGGCGCTGACGCCCCGGAGTTCAAGCACGGCACTGTCAGTCGGTTGTAGCGTACCCTCAGCCTCTTTACAGCGAAGCGTGGCCCTGCTTCCCTCCACACTGCCGTCCAGATAGGTTGGGCAGTCCACCAGCAATTCAGCGCCCGGTTCAAGCGTTACCGTCTCCGACAAACGGAGTGGTGCGGCGGACATTGGGACTGTGCCCAGCAGTATCAACATGATGGCGAGCAGACCAACGGCCGGGATAATGCTACCGTCCCGGTGGTGCGTGTGCTTCACAGTCATTGCTCCCCTTCATCATTAGGACAGCGGCAGGCATGGTTGTGTACGTATCGACCTGCACGACCTGCCGCCGTCCGGACGCCATGGACCACAGTCCGGCTGTAAAGCAAATTGGCATAGGACAGTGGATGTAGTTATAGTAACGGAAGGGTCGTCTCTGATGCTACCCAGATGTCTGGACAAAGATACCCAGAATTATGGACAGATAGACATGGAAAAACCAGTATCGTAGGTAGTAGATAGTGTACAACAATCAGGTAAACAAACGATGAAACCGATGCGCGGCGAGGATGGCAAAATGTTCAAGCAGATGAATTGCGGCACTTAACCCGCCCCCGGCGGACAGTCATCCAGCGCACCGTAAGCCGAACAACCAGGGTCATACCGGGACACGCACCCATAATTGCAACCGGGCCACACAACGCATGCCCGAGATCGCGTTCGCGGTCACGCGGTACTTTCGGTAAGCGGGTAAAAGGGTCAGCATGATCAAAGCTCCTCCAGCCGGCGTCGAGGGTCCGGAACTGGACGGTATCGCCGGGCTGGATCGTCAGGACAGGCGGCAGATCGGGTGAATAGTGGCCGTGCAGTGTGGTAGGTTCGGGATCAAGCGTGTATGTCGCCATAGTGGTTCGTTTCTGAGCTATGCGCCCTGCTCACATCATTATGATTATGCCGCCGTTAACCGGTCGGCACAACAGTCCGACGATCAGTAGCATACCAGAGGAGAAGGCAAAGAGCAAGGCACAGGCGGAATAGGCGGCGTGCGCCTAATAGGTAAGCGCTCTCACAAACACAACATAACCAGCCGTGTCGGTCATAGCTGCCATAACTGTCTGGTGGGTGTGAGCCTGACTTCCGGTGCATCCTTTGAGGCCATCATATTGATGGGGTATCCACCACTCGGCCGTTCCATCGTCATACAGTTCCAGGTGCGGCTGCATCTCCATGAGTGGCTCCTGACATAACGTGCTCGCCATAAACGTATTCAACTCATCAGCACTCATCGAAAAGCGTACTTTGATGGACATCTCCTGGAACCCGGTCGTGTAGGCATAGATATCATGCGCACTTGAGGGAAGGGTTATATCAGCATTCCCCTCAATAAAAGAAACCTCGTAACTATCAGGTCGTGTGGGATAATAGCTCCTGGCGGTGAATGGCTCATAGTCGCGCAAATACCAGCCAATCCACGCCATCAGCGCCAGGAAGCTTACTATCACCGCAAGTACAAACCTACCCAGCCACTCTTTATAATGTACTTTTTTCTGTTTAACGTTACCAGGCATATGGATAGGGTTTCATTTGATTGGTGATAGGACAACAGAGCCTGGGACCGACACGATCAATCCATCCGGTGTTTATCATCTCTGCGCCCTCTGAGTCTCTGCGGTGAGAAAGAAATCTCGTTGGAGTAATAAACCAACACTACCGATAGTCATCACAACGGTTGACGGTTATCCAGGCCATGGTACCCTCGGTTGGCAGAGGATAGGAGAGGTTCTCCAAATGCCACACGTCATACTGCGCCGCAATCTCCGGGAAGGATACAGCCGGGAAGATCAGTACATTCCCGCTCATAACTCCGGGAAGAGTCAGCGAACATCGCCACACCGAGACGGCAGCAACGCTGGTGCGCGTACAGGTCTCCTGTTGCTGTTGATAATTAGGTACGCAGTTCCTCAGGTGTTTGCGCTGTTCCGTAGAGTGCCTCGGTTGCGGTCCATCCCGATCCGCCGGCTCGGGTCCATGGTACGCCCAGAAACTCACTCGCGGGCGGTGCCGGGATTGGCACGGAGGTCAGACGATAATTCTGCCAGCGTTCACCCAGGGTATCACCACACTCGGACGTTGCCACAAGCACCAGGAGCGCAAACGCATAACATCCAAAGAGTAGCAGCATGGCGCTACCTACAACGAATATAGCCATGGATATGGTTGTGCGAATGTGGTACATTGCGGTACTTTCACAATCCCCGAAGACGATCCGGTTATCAATACTGTTCTCACATTCCCTCCCATTTATGCGATAATGCATGGC
>CAKZQX010001083.1 GCA_937141995.1 uncultured Chloroflexaceae bacterium
CGCCGGCAGCATTGCCCGCGCTGGGAATCGCCAGTTCGCGCGCACCCAACTCGTAGGCCCGGCTGACCGCCAGGCAGAGCCCACGCGCCTTGAAGCTGCCGGTCGGGTTGAGCGACTCGTCTTTGATGTAGGTCTGGGGACAGCCAATCTGCGCTCCCAGGCGTGGCGCGGGCAGCAACGGCGTCCAGCCCTCGCCCAGCGCGATGCGGGCCGCTTCGTCCTGCACCGGCAACACCTCGGCATAGCGCCAGAGGTTATCCGGGCGCTGCCGGAGAGATTCTTTTGTCAGGGTAGCGGCGGCTTTGCGCAGGTCGTAGCGCGCCAGCAGCGGCTTCCCGGCAGCCGGGCTGAGATTGAGCAACTGGTCGGGCGCGTAGGTTGCGCCGGTTGCGCTGCATTCCAGATGAGTCAGAGTTGAGCGGGTCATAGGATTTCCTTTCAGTGTCACATGACACGCGTTACGCATTCATTGCCTCGGCAGAGCATGTCGCCTGCGGCAGCATGGTAAACTGATACCAGCAATTTTCTCATTCCTTCCCAAACATGCGCTATAATCTTCATATGACACGCGTTACGCGGTGGGCGTTCAAACCGAGCGTTTGCCCCGATGAAAACCCGATGCGCCGGCGGCAGCATGGTACGCTTTTTATCTTTATTCACAAAAAATCCACAAGGTGAATTTTTTGTGAAAGAGATCAGGAATCTTCCACCCTGCTGGAGGTCCAACGCTCTTCCGGGTCAGTGACCGCATAAGTTTTGTCATATGACAGGACGTACGCGGTCGGTTCCAAATCAGGTGTTCATCTGGATGCACGTTCCGATTCGCCTCCGGCAGGGCGGAAAATATCGTTTCTTTTTCAGGAACATTTGGCTCTCCGAGCCAAATGTTCCTGAAAAAGAAAAAAAAGCACCACGCTGCCGCATGCGAAGCGGGCTTGCAACGGGTGAAACGCTCAGTTTGATCGTCCACCGCGTACGTCCTGTCATATGAGAAGCGTAAATCACAAACATTTGGGAGAGTATACGGTGTTCCATCAACTACGCCGCCTCTGGTTGGTACCGCTGCTGTTGAGTATGGTGATCCTGGTGCTGGATCAGGCCGGCAAATATTGGATTATCCAGACGCTCGGGCCGCAGCCACTGACGGCGGCCATTCCGCTGATCGGTGACTGGTTCCGCTTTATCTACTCGCATAACACGGGCGTGGCGTTTAGCCTGTTTCAGAATATACCGCAATTTCTGACAATTGTCGCGCTGGGCATTACGGCCGGTGTGATCTATGCCTATGCGCGGCATATGCCCAATCGCAGCCCGCTGATCCAGGTCAGCGTGGGATTGATCGTCGGTGGGGCGCTGGGCAATGTGATCGACCGGCTGCGCCTGGGGTATGTGGTCGATTTTATCCAGGTGGGCTGGTGGCCGGTGTTCAATATTGCCGATAGTGCCATCTGCGTGGGCGCGGCGCTGCTGCTGCTGGGCATGTCGCGGGTCGAGGCCGCCCAACGCCGCCGAGAACAGGTTACGGTTTAGTGATGCCGGGGAGGATCGTGTAGCATGCCTTCATTGCCCATGCTTAAACAGCGCTGGCTGGTACCAGGACTGGTGGTTGCACTGCTGCTCGTGCTTGACCAACTGAGTAAGCGCTGGGTGGTGCAGGAACTTGGGCCAACGCCGGGGAACCGTCAGATCTTTCTGGTGGGGGACTGGTTCAGCCTGATCTATGTGCAAAACACTGGGATTGCGTTTGGCTTCTTCAAAGGCATGTCCACCGTTTTTACAGTGGTGGCGCTGCTGGTAGCGGCAGGCATTATCTATGCCTATCTCTTCTATCTGCCGAATCGCAACCGCTGGGTACAGGTCAGTACCGGCCTGATCCTGGGCGGGGCGCTGGGCAATGTGATCGACCGGCTACTGTTGCAGCATGTGGTGGACTTTATCCAGGTGGGCTGGTGGCCGACTTTTAATCTGGCCGACAGCGGCATTAGTGTCGGGGTGGTGTTGCTGGCATTTTATCTGCTGCTGGCACCGGATCTGGATGCGGCTCCGGCTCCGCCGCGCGACGATGCGCTGTTGAACGAACTACTCAGCCGCGAGGTAGGATCACGCGAGTCGGGGCCGCAGTGATACATACGGCAACCGGTGGGTTGAGACATCCGGATGCCGATACACGACGTAAAATATAAAGGGCTATTGTCCCCATCATCATATTACCATACACATTCGGGGGAAATTATCGTGAAGGATGCAGAATACAGTGTGGGGGAGGAGGTTGTGCGGTTGCAGGTCGCGCCCGATCAGGCGGGCGAACGCCTTGACCGCTATGTAACCCGAACAATTGATACAATATCGCGCTCCTATGCCCGCCAACTGATCGAAGATGGGCATATTCAGCTTAATAAACGGTTTACCAAACCCAGCCAACCTGTGCGTAGCGGCGATGTAATCCTCGTGCGCCGTCCTGTAGCGCAACCGACCAACATCGAACCGGAGGTTATTCCACTCAATATTGTGTACGAGGACGCCGATATTGTCGTCGTGAATAAAGCCGCCGGCATGGTAGTGCATCCCGCACCCGGGCATACACGGGGAACGCTGGTCAACGCGCTACTGGCACGCTACCCGGATATGCAGGTCAGCGGTAATCTGCGGCCCGGCATTGTCCATCGGCTGGATCAGGATACCTCCGGGCTGCTGGTGGTGGCGCGCAATGATCAGGCGATGCGCATCATTACCGAGCAGCAAAAGGCACGCACCATGCACAAAGCCTACCTGGCGGTTATCGACGGGCGCATGAAAGACCTGGCCGGGGTGATTGACGCGCCGATCGGGCGGCATCCGGTTGATCGCAAACGGCAGACCATCAGCGCCACGGGACGACCTGCGCGGACGCATTACCAGGTGTTGGAGGAGTTAGGTGACTACACGTTGATCGAGGCCCGGTTGGAAACCGGGCGCACCCATCAGATCCGCGTCCATTTTGCCTCGCGGAGTCGTCCGGTACTGGGCGATCAAATGTATGGGCCGCGGAAACCGCGCGCCACCTTTGGCCTGAAACGCCAGTTCTTGCATGCCTACAAGCTGGGATTTACCCTCCCCTCCAGCGGAACCTGGCGCGAATTCACCTCGCCGCTGCCGGAAGATCTGCAAACTGTGCTGGCAAAACTACGCGCCGTTGCTCACACGCGCTGAGGTTTATGCTACAATGGGCTTCTGTGTACTGGTCTAGCTACAAGGAGGTAGGGAGCACTTATGCGCAACAAAATTAGTATCATCGGCGCTGGGTTTGTCGGTTCGACTACGGCTCACTGGTTGGCGGCCAAGGAGATGGGCGATATTGTCCTGGTCGATATTATCGAGGGTCGCCCACAGGGTCTCGGATTGGACCTGTATGAAGCCAGCCCCATCGTCGGTTTTGATGCTCGTGTGATCGGAACGAACGACTATGCCGACACCGCCGACTCGGATGTCGTGGTTGTTACTTCGGGTGCGCCCCGCAAGCCGGGGATGAGCCGCGAAGATCTGATTAAGAAGAATGCGGATATTACCCGCGACTGTATCGCCAATGTTGCGAAGTATTCGCCTAATTCCATCATCATTATGGTGAACAACCCGCTGGACGCGATGACCTACCTGGCCCGCGAGGTCAGCGGCTTCCCGAAGAGCCGAGTTTTCGGGCAGGCGGGTGTGCTTGACAGCGCGCGCTATCGCACATTTATTGCGATGGAGGCGAATGTCTCGGTTGAAGATGTCCAGGCCATGCTGATGGGCGGCCACGGTGACGAGATGGTGCCGCTGCCGCGTTTCTCCACCATCAGCGGTATCCCGGTGACAGAGTTTATCGCGGAGGATCGGCTCAACGCGATTGTGGACCGCGCCCGCAAGGGTGGTGGGGAGATGGTGGGACTGCTCAAGACCGGCAGCGCCTACTATGCGCCCTCGGCGGCGACGGCGCAGATGGTCGAGGCCGTTCTGCACGACAAGAAGCGCGTGTTGCCCTGCGCCGCCTATCTGGAGGGCGAGTATGGGCTCAATGACCTCTATTTTGGCGTGCCGGTCGTGGTGGGCGCGGGCGGCGTGGAGAAAGTGATTGAGCTGACACTCAATGATGAGGAGAAGGCGCTCTTGCAGAAGTCGGCGGATGCTGTACGGAACACGCTGAACACACTGAAGTCCCTGTAACCCTACCCGTCGCGTCGGTTTATTCCCCGCACGGTGCATACTCATCACATGCACCGTGCGGATAGGTGTGTACAAAACATGCCACCCCACCGCATGCCCGAACATTCCCACTTTATTCTGAGACAACATGCATGGAATGCGGTAGCAGAGTTCAACTACAAACAGGATGGGGAAACTATTAACATTAGGAGAAGAGCGAAACGAATTGTTGTATAATAGCTCAAGATATAGGTAGTCGTCAGATAATCGAATGAGGTTCGTTTCCAACAGAGTGGAAGAGATTACTATTTTTTTGAAAAACCGAACTACCGGAGCAGGCTGCCGCAACCAGACGGTGTGGCACATATATTCATCACCCAATTTGTGTGCCTGCCGCGTACGGCCTGTCACTCTTCTATTGCTGCTCTACCACGATAACTTCAACTTCTGTACCTTCGTATACGTACCACCTATCAACACCACCGCACGCCGGGGTCTTCCGCGCGCCATGAAGCACACCTGGCACACAACGAGATAGAGAGGGGCATTGTGGAAGCCACAACCACCAGCACATCAACTTTTACCAACCAAGATCGCTGGCAAATGCTCGGAGGCGAGCGGTTTTATGCTATTGCGCGCTGGCTGATGCTGCTGCTGCTGTTTGCCGTCAGCCCGCTGCTGACCCCTATTCCGGTCTGGCCGATCACATCGGGTGATCTGACGGTCATGCTATTGTGGGCCTATGCCGGATTTGCCGTCCTGACTACAATATCGCTGTTTATTCCTCCGTTGAGCCCGCTACTCAAACTGGCCTATCTGATCGATATTGCGTTTATTTCGTTTCTGGCGCTGTTTAGTGGGGAGACAATGATGCTCTTCTTCCCGCTCTATCTGCTGCCGCTGATCAGTGCCGCCATTCGCCAGCAACCCGCAGTCAGCCTGCTGTCCGGCATTGTGGCCTCGTTTTTCTACATTATGGCTATCGTCGGCGGGAGTATGGATGCGGAGCAGACCACCCTGGCGCTGGCTCCGCTGGATTATGTCTCGCTGGGATTGCAGGTGCTCACGTTGAGCTTTATTCCCTGGCTCACCAGTGGCCTGGCCGAACGCTGGACCGCCAGCAACCGGCGCAGTGTTGCCGCCGCGCAGCAACAGACGGATGAGGCGTTACGCGCGGCCCAATCTTTCCGTGATCAGATGCGCTCGCTCTACGAGGTCGCCTATGCGCTCTCAACCACGATGAACTACCAGCATGTGCTGGAGTCAACGCTGGAGGAGAGCCAGAAACTGGTGCCCTACACCGCCGGCCTGGTACTGCTCTCCACCGGCGTGGCCGATGAACTTTATGTTGCTGCCGGTCATGGTATCCAGACCAGTGACATGGGGCGCCGCATTCAGGTAATGAAGGGCAATATTGCCAATGCGCTGCGCTCACCCGATCCCCGGCTGGCGAATGATATCAGCCATGAGCCGGATCTACGGCATATCGAGACGCTGCAAACCTGCAAGGGCGCCTGTATTATTCCACTCCGCGCCCAGTTACGCACCTACGGCATTATGCTGATCGCCAGCGAGCGGAATAATGCGTTCAGCGCGGAACAACTCGATATGGTGAACGCGCTGGCGCAGTATGCGATTATCGCGCTGCATAACGCGCAACTGCTGATTGATCTGAAGGAAGAGCGCAACAAGCTGATTTCCAAAGAAGAAGAAGTCCGCCGCCAACTGGCGCGTGACCTGCACGATGGCCCGGCACAGGCACTGGCAGCCATCACGATGAATATCGAGTTTATCAAGCGGCTGCTTGAACGTGACCCGCAACGTGTGATCGAAGAGCTGGATAAGTTGAGTACCCTGTCCAAACGCACAACCTACGAGGTGCGCACCATGCTCTTTGAACTGCGCCCACTGGTGCTGGAAACCCAGGGGCTGCGGGTGACGCTGGAGCAGTACCTGGAGCGCTTCCAGAACAGCGAGAACAACAACGGCACCGAGATTATCCTCGAGACGGAAGATGTCGATGATGTCTCGTTAGATACCAAGACCGAGGGAACACTCTTTAATATTATTCAGGAAGCGATCAACAATGCGCTCAAGCATGCGCAGGCCGAGCATATCTGGGTGCGGCTCCAGAGCGACGGTATCAACCTCACGACGATTGTGCAGGACGATGGGAAAGGCTTTGACAAGGCGAAGGTGCTGCGTTCGTACGAGAAACGTGGCTCGTTCGGTCTGCTCAATATTGATGAGCGGGCCCGACTGGTCGGTGGCAACGCCGATATGGAATCGGCTCCCGGCGAAGGGACACGGGTGAGCATTGTTGTGCCGCTCGAATAGTGCGCTATGAATCCTTACGTTTCGCCCCAGCGGGTCCGGGCTGCCTTGCGCTCGCTGGGATTGCGCCCCACCCGCGGTATGGGGCAGAATTTCCTTATTGATCATGAGGTTCTGCAAACGATTGTCGCTACCGCCGAACTGACCGCTACCGACCGGGTGATTGAGGTTGGTCCCGGCCTGGGGGTGCTGACCTGGGAACTCCTACAGCAGGCCGGGCAGGTTCTGGCGGTTGAACTGGACAAACGGCTGGCGGCGCGACTGCGCGAGGAATTCGCAGCCGCACCGCAGCTCCAGGTGATCCAGGGCGATATCCTCAAGCTGCCACCCGAGGCGATTTTGCAGCAGGCGGGCCTCAGCACGGATGCGCCCTACCAGGTGGTAGCAAACCTGCCCTACGCGATTACCTCACCCGTACTACGCCACTTCCTGGAAGCGACCCACAAGCCGGACCTGCTGGTGGTCCTGATTCAGTGGGAGGTCGCCCGGCGCATCACGGCTACTGCCGGCAACCTCAGCGTGCTGGCCCACTCCGTTCAGATCTATGCGCAACCGGAGATTGTTGCGCGCGTTCCAGCCGGCAGCTTCTTCCCCCAACCCGCCGTGGACTCGGCTATCCTGCGGCTGTGGGTCTACCCTGCTCCCGCCGTTGCGGTTGACTCTATCGACGCGCTGTTCCGTGTGATCAAGGCGGGATTTCTCCAACCACGCAAAAAGCTCTCGAATGCGCTCCCCGGCGGCCTGGCCGCGATGGGGCAGCATATTCCCCGCGAGACGGCTGTCGCCGCGCTGGAGGCCGCGGGTGTCGCCCCGGAACGCCGCGCCGAAACGGTGACACTGAAGGAGTGGTCCCGCGTGTACACAGCGCTACGTGATATGTAAAGAACAGAGAACAAAAGTCAAAGAACAAAAGAAATCAGGCATCAGTTCTCTGTTCTCCCACGGTTCTTGGTTCTTTGTTCTTCCTCGGTTCTTGGTTCTCCCACGGTTCTTGGTTCTTTGTTCTTCCTCGGTTCTCGGTTCTCCCACGGTTCTTGGTTCTTTGTTCTTCCTCGGTTCTCGGTTCTCAGTTCTCAGAGCCTGTCTGAAACGGGTTGGTCATGGGGCGACGGCCCCGGAGCGGGAGTCCCGGCTTCAGCCGGTTCCGGCCACACACCGGCTGAAGCCGGGACTCCTGGGGCGCTGTCCGGTGTCTCAGAGCACCCAGCATGCCGTGTGACCGACGCGAATCATCTTTTCAGACAGTCTCTCAGTTCTTTGTCCTCCCTCGGTTCTTGGTTCTTTGTTCTCCCACGGTTCTTGGTTCTTTGTTCTTCCTCGGTTCTTGGTTCTTTGTTCTCGGTTCTTTGTTCTCGGTTCTTGGTTCTTTGTTCTCCTTCTATACCTCCTGTTAACTTTTTGTAACACTACGAGCTACGGTCGGCCCCCTATACTTGCTCCGTGTACACAACACGTCGCGCTGGTACGCCGGCCGACGACGCGCGTTTGCTCCCACATTGAATGTCGCGACATGCGTTGAACCTGGACAGGCATTGAAGCTCACAAGGAGAACGTATGCGTCACGCCGGATATGGCATGGGGCTAGTGTTGCTGGTGCTGTTCACCCTGGTCGTTCGTGGCAGTTTTGCCAATCCTCCCGCGCAGGTCTTCACCGAGACCGGCTATACCGTCCGAGAGCCCTTTCTCTCCTTCTGGCAACAGGGCGGGGTTGCGCGCTTTGGCTACCCCATCTCGCCGGAATTCCCGGAGCAGAACCCCAATGATGGGCAGGTTTACACGGTGCAATATTTTGAGCGGGTGCGGCTGGAGTATCATCCCAATACTACGATGCTGATTCAGCCGGGGCGGCTAGGAGCGCAACGCCTGGCCCAACTGACGGGTGAAACAGCCGATGCGCTGCTGCCGGCTGCGGGAACGCAGGCAGCCCCCTTCCTGCCCGCTGCGGATAACACCTGCCTTCCCTTTGACAAGACCGATCAGGTGCTCTGTGGGCCGTTTGCCGCATACTGGCAGGCCGGTGGCCTGCCAATGTTTGGCTACCCGCTTACGCCGCCGCTGGTTCATCGCACGGCCGCTGGTCAAACACTGATAGCCCAGTACACCGAGCGCGCCCGACTGGAGTTTGACCCGGCAACCCGGCAGGTTACGCTGGGACTGCTGGGGCGGGAGCTGTATGTGCCGCAGCCGGGGATGGAGCCGCAGCCGCCAACCATGGCGAACGAGCGGGTAGTGGTACAGCTTATCGTGCTGATCAACCAGGAGCGGGCGATGGCCGGGGTGCCGGCACTCACCCCCGTGCCGGAGTTGATGGCAGCGGCGCAGGGACACAGCCACGATATGGCCACGACCGGCGTAATTAGCCACACCAGCGCGGATGGGCGCACCGCACCACAGCGCATGCAGACGGCCGGATATACCTGGTCCCGCTGCGGCGAAAATATCGCGGTCGGGTTTCCCACCGCGGCGGCAGCGATGCAGTTCTGGATGAATAGCCCACCGCATCGCGGGAACATCCTCGACCCGGGTATGCGCGAGATGGGCGTGGGCTATGTGCAGCAACCCGGCGGCTATGGGTACTACTGGACGATTAATTTTGGTGAACGGTGAGGCAATTAATCCCGTAGGGACGCGCTTCTGCGCGTCCCCCCTCGCCCGTTCTGCGCCTCCGCCCCTCACCCGTTCTACGCGTCCCTACCCTGCATCGCCCACATACCAGAGCTTCACCAGCCCATTGCCCAGCGCGGCGACCAGCGTCTGCCCATCGGGGCTAAACGCGACCCAGGCCGCCGATGAACCGGGCTCCAGCGTGAGGATCGATTCGCCCGTGGCGATCCGCCAGAGGCGCACGGTCTCATCCTCCGCGCCACTCGCCAATAGCGCACCATCCGGGCTGAAGGCAACCGAGCGCACCTCATCCAGATGGCCGGTCAATACCTGCTGCTCCTGGCCGGTTGCTACCTCCCAGAGCCGCACCGTGGCATCGTTGGAACCGCTTGCCAGCAGCGCACCATCGGGGCTGAAGGCGGTCGGCAGCACCCAGTGCGTATGCCCCTCCAGAATATATTCCGACGCGCCCTGAACCACATCCCAGAGCCGCACGGTGTAGTCCAGCGAGCCACTGGAGATCAGCGTCCCGTCCGGGCTCCAGTCCACGCTCTCGACCCAGTTGCTATGGCCGGTGAAGGTCTGGCGGAGTGCCGGCTGTACAACATCCCAGGTGCGGACGGTGTAGTCCTTGGAGCCGCTCGCCAGTTGCGTCCCGTCCGGGCTGAACACCACCCCGGCAACCTCATCGGTATGGCCGGTCAGGGTGGCAAGCGCTGCGCCGTCGGGCAGGCTCCAGAGTTTGATCGTCGTGTCAACCGCGCCGGTCGCCAGCATCTGCCCATCCGGGTGAAAGGCCACGGAGCGCACCCCATCGGTGTGGCCTGCCAGAGTTATGATCTCCTGGCGGGTTGCCATATCCCACAGCTTCACCGTCGCATCCGCCGAGGCCGAAGCCAGCGTGTCACCATCGGGGCTGACGGCCACAGCCCAGAGTCCGCCAGTGTGCCCGCGTAGCGTCGCCAGTTCTTCACCGAAGGCATAGGCCGGGGTGGACGTGGCAACGGGTGCAGGCGTTGCGGTTGGCGGCAGCGGCGTAGCTGTGCTTGCCGGGGTGGTTGTGCTTGCCGCCGGCGCAGTTGCAATGACGGTCGGCGTGGCGGTAGCCGGTTGGGTAGCAGCGGGCGCTCCAGTGCAGCCACTCAGCAGGATGCTTACGCTGAAGAACAGCCCGAGCCAGAGCCACGGGCGGGCCAGACGAGTGGTTGCGGTAGGCATGGTAGCTCCTCCTCCTGATACCGATTTGTTGTCATAGCCACAGCGAACACCATGGGTTAGCGCTGTATCAGGATACCATAATAAAAAGAACAGACAAACAGCGAACAA
The DNA here is from genome assembly GCA_937141995.1 of uncultured Chloroflexaceae bacterium. GTDB lineage: Bacteria > Chloroflexota > Chloroflexia > Chloroflexales > Chloroflexaceae > CAKZQX01. The sequence continues at coordinate 10,423 of CAKZQX010001083.1, forward strand.
AGAACCAACACAATGTCCAGTAGCGCGGCCCCGGTGCGCTTTGTTCGCTGTTTCTTTGTTCTCGGTTCTCTCCAAACTGGCCGGCTATTTGACAACCTCCAGCGAAATATGCTATAAAACTTTCAATATACCCGACGATATTTATAAGAAACAAGCATACCTGTCAGGAATTTAGAGAACATCTTGCAGGAATGTGTGTTCCACACAAACGCTCAACGTGGAGCGTTATTGAACTCCGCAGTGACGCGACGGCAGATGTGCCCTAACCCACCGGCTCCGCATTGTGGGGCTTTTTTTAACTCCGCAACGACGCGATAGTACAGGTAGATACGTTGTATCTGCTGCTCCATAATGCATGCAATCTCGCCCACAGGAGCATATACATCCAGTCTATGCAGGCTTCAGGCAACACACTGAGGTCTGTCTTGTGATACTTTCTTTCTAGCTGGGAACCCTTTTCCATTGAACCCATAGCCGTGTCAATGTGGGGTACTGCGGAGGCAAAAGCTACATGAACAAAAATGGACAGCATGCACACCAGGTGAACCGGGGCTTGCGGGGGGCCCGGCCTGAACATGCAAATTGTGGCGTTGGTATTTTAATGGATTTGTCGGGACACAAGAGCCATCAGATTGTCCGGGATAGCTTGCAGATCCTCAAAAACCTGGACCATCGCGGCGCGCGTGGGGCCGAAGAAAATACCGGAGATGGTGCCGGTATCCTGCTTCAGAAACCCCATACCTTCTTTCAGGCGCTGATCCCGGCTCTGGGTGACTTCGACAGCTATGGCGTGGGCCAGTTCTTCTTGCCCCGAAAAGAGAAGGACTGCGCGACACTGATCCATGTGATCGAAGCGGTTGTCGCACAGGAAGGGTTTACGCTCACTGCCTGGCGCGAGGTGCCCACCGACAACGCCGATCTGGGCCGCACCGCGTTAATGTTGGAGCCATGCGTGCGCCAGCTTTTTGTACAACCGGCGCAGTCCACCAGTCCGCAGGAACTGGATACGCGGCTCTATCTGCTCCGCCGCAGCATCGAGAATGCAGTCGCAGCGCAAGACCCACCGGGCAGCGATATGTTCTACATCTGCTCGCTTGACCGCCGCCGAATTGTTTACAAAGGTCTGCTGACCAATGCCCAGGTCGAAACGTACTATCCCGATCTGATAGACCCACGGGTCGAGTCGAGCCTGGCGCTGGTGCATGCACGCTTCTCTACCAATACGCTCGGTTCCTGGATGCTGGCCCATCCCTACCGCTGCATTGTCCACAACGGCGAAATCAATACCTTCCGGGGCAATTACAACTGGATGCGTACCCGCGAAGCCGATCTGGAGCATCCCCGCTTTGGCAGCGCCATCGACAAGCTCAAGCCGATTACGCACCCCAGCCAGAGCGATACGGCGATGCTGGATAATGTGCTGGAACTGCTGATCGAGAGTGGCCGTTCGCTGCCGCATACGCTGCGGATGGTCATCCCGGAAGCCTGGAATAAAGATCCGGTGATGGACCCGGCCAAGCGCGACTGGTACGAATACCACTCGACGCTGATGGAGCCCTGGGATGGACCGGCGCTGGTCGCCGCCACCGACGGCTACAGCATCGGCGCAATGCTTGACCGGAACGGCTTTCGCCCCTGCCGCTACCTGATCACGCGGGATAACCGGCTGGTGATGGCGAGTGAGGCCGGGGTGCTGCCGATTGATCCTGCCGATATCCGGGAGAAGGGCCGGCTCAAGCCCGGGCAGATGTTCCTGGCCGATGCCGGCGAGGGCCGTGTGCTCTCCGATGAAGAGGTCTTCACCCGGTTGACCGATCCGAAATATAGCGAGTGG
>CAKZQX010001084.1 GCA_937141995.1 uncultured Chloroflexaceae bacterium
CGTATCCAGCCCGGCCTGGGCCGCGGTCGGCTGCTTCTGCGCAAAGGCCAGCAACATCAGCCCGAAGCCGAAGAAGACTGCCAGCACCATACCGAGCGCGCTGTCCTCTTTGATTCGTGTCGTATTCACAATCGCAATCATCACCAGCGCGGCTACCCACCCGGCGATGGCCGCGCCGAGCAGCAACATTGGAAGTTCGCGCACGCCGGTCAGCAGGAAGGCCAGCGCAATGCCCGGCAGCGCCGCGTGTGACATCGCATCACCCAGCAGCGCCTGCCGGCGCAGCACCGCGTAGCAGCCCAGCGCGCCACTGACAATGCCCAGTACTGCCGCGCCCAGCGCCACCGTGCGAATGGTGTAGTCGGTAAAGAGTTGGTACAGCAGATCAAGCATAAAAGTTGCTCCTATCCGGTGCATGGGGCTCGGTTGACATGTCGGCAAAGGCAGTGGCAACTTTACCGCCATAGGCCAGCCCCAGGTTATGCTCGTTAAAGACCTCGTCCACCGGGCCATGCGCCACGCGCCGCACATTCAGCAGGGTGACCCAGTCAAAATAGTCCGCCACCGTGGAGAGGTCGTGATGGACTACGATCACGGTTTTGCCCTGTTCGCGCAGTTCGCGCAGCAGCGCCACAATCGCCCGCTCGGTTGTGGCATCCACGCCCTGAAACGGCTCATCCATAAAGTAGATCGCGGCATCCTGCACCAGCGCCCGCGCCAGGAAGACGCGCTGCTGCTGCCCGCCGGAGAGCTGGCTGATCTGGCGGTCGGCAAAGTCGCCCATCCGGACCTTATCCAGCGCCGCCAGCGCCAGTTCACGCTCACGCCGGCCGGGACGCCTGATCCAGCCGAGCGCGCCATAGCGCCCCATCATCACCACATCCAGCGCGTTGGTGGGGAAGTCCCAATCGACGCTGCCCCGCTGCGGCACATAGCCCACCAGATGGCGCTGTGGCCGGCTTGACCAGTCCCAGGATCGACTTGATCAGCGTGGTTTTCCCTGCGCCATTGGGCCCGACAATTGCCAGCAGGTTGCCGGCGGGCACGCTAAAATCAACATCCCACAGGACGGGCTTATCGCGGTAGGCCACCGTCAGGTCGGTGACATCAATTGCCGCGTTTATATCTGTCATTGTTGTTTCCTTTCTTTTGCCCAGCAATGCAATTGCAGTTTTTGTGCCGTCCGTAGATATGATATTTGCGGGCGGCATAAAAACTGTACGGAATGGTGCCGGCTATTCATCTGCGCCGGTTATCGGCGCGCTCAGCGCACTCACAATCGTGTCGATATTGTGGCGCATCATGCCGACGTAGGTGCCCTCCGGGGTGCCGGGGTCGCCCATCGCGTCGGAATAGAGTTCGCCGCCAATCGTTACCTCGCGGCCGGTCTCGGCGCGGACGGCCGCCTGCACCGCCTCAATTGTGCGGGGCGAGATGGTGGTTTCGATAAAGATGGCGGGTACTTCACGCTCGGCCACGATTTCGGCCAGCGCCTGTACATCGCCGGTGCCGGCTTCTGTTGCGGTACTCAGACCTTGCACGGCTTCCACCGCCAGGCCGTAGGCCCGCCCCAGGTAGCCGAAAGCGTCGTGGGCTGTGACCAGCACGCGCTGCTCCTGCGGAATCTGCTCAACCTGCTCCAGGATGTACTGGTGCAACGCGTCCAGTTCGGCGGTGTAGACTTCCGCGTTGGCCTGGTAGGTTTGCGCGTTGGCCGGATCGGCCGCGACCAGCGTCTCGCCAACAACGCCGACAACATCTTTCCAGAGGCGCACATCATTCCAGACATGCGGATCGTTGGGCAGACCCGCTTCCGGTTCCCAACTCAGCAGCGATGTTTCCGCCAGTTGCTCGGCCACCGCGACCACAGTTTTGCCTTCCTCGCCGGCCAGTTGATCAAAGATCCGCTCCAGTTGGGCTTCGAGATGGTGCCCGTTGTAGAGGATGACGTCCGCATCCGTAAAGGTTGAGATGTCCGACTCGGTTGCCACATAGGTGTGCGGGTCGATACCCGGCCCCAGCAGGGTGAAAAGTTCGACTGCGTCCCCGGCCACATTCTCAACAACATCAGCAATCTGCTGCGTGGTCGCCAGCACCGTCAGCGGCGCGTCCGCCTCTTCTGCGGAGGGGGCAGTCGGCGCACGGCCACAGGCAGCCGGCAGGAGCATACAGATCAACATCAATGTTATCCAACGTACACGCATACCACTACCTCCGGTTGGATTATTTTCAGGTAAGGCAATTCCTTATTCCTTATTTACCTCAATGAATTTTGAGGTATTCCTAAAATAGCAAATTGTGCGACCGTTGTCAAGCGATCAATGCCGGCGCATATTACGCGTATCATCCGTTCTTGCCAATGTATGATACCGGATATTGACACCTTCACAGGAGTTACACGGTGGGCATGCACATCCCGGAGGCAAAAGTTCCTTTTGGGTGAGCAACCGCGTAACTCCTGAACTTCATACCGATTTGTTGTCATAGCCACAGAGCACACCGAGGACGCAGAAATGATAAATGGGAATGTGTTACCGCTGCGCTCGTTGCGTTCATTCCGGCTGATTGCTGGTTTGCCGGCAAATTGGTATCAAACGTTCCAATGGTACGGTGACGTAGAGTTTACGCTGGTGCTGCCGGGAGCCGCCCCGGAGGTAACATGGCCGCGGGCTGAGGAAGTGTGCATCGGGGGGAATGTGCTGGTGGTGCAGTATGACGGGCAGGCGTTTACCGCCTTATCCTCTCGTCGGGTGTGGCCGCCGCTCCAGCGCATGATACAACCGGCGACGCGCTGATCAAAGCGGCCGACATGACGCTCTACCAGGCCAGGTCAGCGGGGCGGGATCGCGGTATTCGTGCCCCGCTGTTCTCTCAGGATAAGGTAGACTCTCCTGAACGCTCATGACGTATCTCGTCCTCTGCCGGACAAGATACGTCACCGGTTCCGAACAGCAGAAATATGTCGGAAACAGGGACGAAAAACAATGAACGTATCCCTGTCCCCTGTCTGCTACACCTGTCATCTGCCCTGGCGCAAACTACCGGGGATTTCACGCGAACTGCGCACAAACCAGCGGGTCACGTTGCGGTAGCGATCCTCGCGCCCAATCAGGATGCTGGCATTGCTGAGGCGATTCTGGTCGAGTGTATCAAAGCCAAACCCG
>CAKZQX010001085.1 GCA_937141995.1 uncultured Chloroflexaceae bacterium
GCTTCTCCCCACCGCCGGGGCTCTACCAGATCGAGGTGCGCCGGGCGGGCTACCAGCCCTACCGCTCGCCGGCCCTGTTGAGCAACGGCGGCCTGCCGGCCCCGGATATCGCCCTGCTGCCGGAGGTTGCGGGCAACCCGGACTATGTCGTCGGCATTGACGAAAGCGGCTTCCAGGAGCGCGTGCTGGTCATACCACCCGACACGATTGTTGAGTGGGTCAACCTGGACACCGACACGCACACGGTTACAGGCAGCGGGATAGGCGGCCTACAACTGCAGGCCAACGGCAGCACCGACAGCGGCCTGCTGCCGGCGGGAGATAGCTACCGGCTGCAGTTAACCGATGTAGGCAGCTACAGCTTTAGCGATGGTCGGGACAGCGGCAACACCATGACGATCATCGTAGACGCCAACGCGCAGGCGGCGGATAGCCGGACACTCTACCTGCCGCTGATCCAGCGGTAACAGCAGGGAGGGGGAAATGGAGCCGTTTTCGGAGGTTGCCGGCTTCCGGGAACGGCTCCATGTTCCGGGACAATATGCGGCATTTATTAGAAATAGTCCCCGCTGCGACGTTGACATTGCCCGACGGTAGTACTGTTGATCGGTCCATGCTACCACTTCTGTGGTACACTGACCCGAACGTGTAGACTTACCAGGACCGGCATGGGGCATCAGGTTGACCCCGCCGGTCGCAACCGATGAGGAAGTTGTCGCTATGCAACGACTGAAAACTAGTGCCACGATTTTGCTCCCGCCGCTGGCGGTGTTTATGCGTAAGGGGAAAGGGTTGCATTTTCGGGTTAATATTTTTTTGACAATCCTGGGGTATATTCCGGGGCTGGTGCATGCCATCTGGCTGGCGGCGCATCCGGATGAGCAGACCCACGTCATCGCTGTGCCACCCGCCGGGGATGCAGCTACTCCGGCGGAAGCGTCGCCGCCACCGGATAGTGCATCTGCAATGGAGGATCAACCTGCTGAGGACGCAAAGTAGATTGAAAAATAGCCCGAATCGTATTATGTATAGGCGGGAGCATGGCCCCCGCACTCCATGACGGAACTATTCGTGATGCTCTGCCTACATCTCAATCTCGCCACCGTAGGTGTCACGGTAGTCTTCCAGGGAGGCCTGAACCACCTTTGCCGCAGTCTCGGCTCCGTATATCTCTTCAATGGTGACATCAGCCGGTTTTCCGGGCATCAGCTTGTAGGTGGTGAAATAGTGCCGCAACCGCTCGACCAACTCCTCCGGCACATCAGCGAGATCGCGGGCGGTTTTCCAGATGGTATCATTGTCCAATACAGCGATAATTTTATCGTCAGCTTCACCGCGATCAATCAGGCGCAGACCGCCAAGCACGCGTGCCGGCAGCAAAATTTCCGCCCGGTCGATAGGTCGCTCGCTCAACACGCAGATGTCCATCGGGTCGCCGTCGCCCTCGTCCGCCGACTCCGAGAGCGCGGCCACCCGGGGGCCGCAGAAGGTACGCGGCACAAAGCCATAGAGCGTCGGGGTTAGCGATGAAGTTATCTGCGGACGATCAACGCGCAGGTAGCCGGTGGCTTTATCAATTTCATACTTCACAGCATCAAACGGGGTCATCTCGATATAGGCATCCAGCAAATAGGGGGGATCTTTCCCCGGTAAAAGACCATGCCATGGGTGGGGTCGCCAGTTATCAAATGGTACTCGATCCGGCATATGCACCTGTCCTCCTTATAGAACTTACCTTACACGCGTTACGCGGTGGAGCCTGTTCCGGCCCGGTGCCGGATCCGAATGCCCGATTCGCCTCTGCTCTGCCGGAGACGAATCAGACCGTTTATCCCGGCAACCACCTGGGTTGCATGCGCACCGCGTACATCCTAGTACGTCACAGACGTAATAGCCTGTTCTATAGCAAGTTCAGGGCCGTTGTGCTGCAACCATGCCAGAAACTCAATATTGCCCGCCGGGCCGGTAATTGGCGAACGTGTTAAACCACACAGCGGCAAAGCCAGGGTCGCGGCCATGGAGAGAATTTCCCGCAGGACGCTACGATGGACCGCCGGGTCACGTACGACACCGCCTTTGCCCACCTGCTGCGGGCCTGCCTCAAACTGCGGTTTGATCAGCGCAATAATCCAGGCATCCGGAGTAATCAGGCGTTGAACGGCGGGCAGCACCAGGCGCAACGAGATAAACGATACATCAATGGTTGCGCACTGCGCCAGGGGCGTGGGGGGCGTCGTAGAAGATGTTCCATGCTCCTGTTCCTGCGCCTCGGTCTCCGGCCCAGGTAATGCTTCCAGATACCGGATATTCGTCCGCTCCAGCACAGTCACGCGGGGATCTTGTCGCAAGCGCCAGTCAAGCACGCCATAGCCTACATCGACAGCATACACATGAGCAGCTCCCTGCTGCAGCAGCACATCGGTGAAGCCACCTGTCGAAGCGCCGGCATCGAGGGCAGTCATGCCGGTGGGATCAAGTTGGAAGGTTTCGAGGGCATGCGCCAGTTTATACCCCCCGCGACTAACATAGGGCAATCCTGCCGCAACAGTCACTTCGCTGGTATCAGCAAACGTGTGCCCCGGTTTGGTCTGTACCTGGTCGTTGACGCGTACCGTTCCGGCCAAAATCAACGCCTGGGCACGGGCGCGGCTCTCCGCCAGACCACGCGCTACCAGGAGTTGATCCAGGCGTGTTTTGGTCACGGGCGCGACCCCTCCATACGCGCGATCTCGCCCTCCAGGTCGGCGATATAGCTTTTCAGCCACTGCGGCGCTTGCGGCCCCTCGGCTGAGAGACGTGTGCGCAGACGTCGCAGTTCGGCGCGACGCTGCTTAAGTTCGGCTTCGACATTCTGACGGGGTGGCTCGGCCACCGCAATTTCGATCTCCGGCATGTCATCCAGATAGTTGACCAGCAGTTCCGTCAGCAGATCCGGCAGATCGACGCCCTCCCGCATGACCAGTGCCTCCAGCTTCCGCCGATGTTCCGTCGCCAGAAATATACGCGTCGGTATCGTGAAGAGCCCTTCCGAGGTTGTCATAGACCTTCCCTCCTTTGTCTGGTGGCATAGGCTGCATAGCAATGCTACGCGCCAGATACACTCCCATGTTTTGTGTATAGCTGATATCGGGTGATATCTTTCATTATACACTACCATGTCCCCAATCAACGTGAATCTCGGATGTATTTTTGTACAGGTTGGGGGTTAGGGGTTAGGGGTTAGGGGTTAGGGGTTAGGGGTTAGGGG
>CAKZQX010001086.1 GCA_937141995.1 uncultured Chloroflexaceae bacterium
ATGAGGTTGATCCGTACCTGCCAGTCTGGTTGTCTGCCATTACATATTTTCTGGCCTTGCCGATGGCACTGATGATGGAGGAGCCGGCGCGCCACCGTGAGGCGGTGCAAAAAAATCCGTTCTACGATATGTTTCAGGTTTTGCGCTATGCCTTGCGACAAAACAAGGAAATTGCTGCGCTGGTGTTTTTTACGGGTATTCTTTACGGTAGTACTCAGGCGGGAAGCTGGATTGCACAGCCATATTATATTGCACTGGAAATTCCGGAAGCATGGTTCGGTATTTTTGCGTCCATCGGTTTCCTGATTGCGGCAGTTGGCAGCCAGATGGGGCATTTTCTGGAACGGTATTTTCGCCCGGTGAAAATTCTGGCTGTCTTATGGGTTGCTGTGATTTTGTGTTGGACATTTTCCGGCCTTTTCCTGTGGTATCACGCGCTGGTGTTGCTGATGATCAGTAATGCCGCATGGGGAATTGGATTTCCGGTCATGCAGGACGCCCTGAACAAACGTGTCGGATCTGAGCGGCGGGCAACGGTCTTGTCAGTGGCGTCTTTGATGATCCGCTTTGTGTTCATGCCGCTTGGTCTGGTGTTGGGCTGGATTGTTGATGACTACGGTGTGCAAGCGGGGCTGCTGTTTCTGGTGGCGTTTGTCTTGCTGGCCAATATCTGGAATGTCAAAAAATTACTGATGTCCCGCTAAGGCAGGCTGCGTTTGACATTGACTTGGCTGATCTTCTTTCCTATGGTACTTTTAAAACATAATAAAAAAGTCAGGGAAAGATGAAGCCAGGTCATTGTTACGTTTTGTCAGCCGTTTTTGGTATCGCTTCGATCGGGTTTTTAGGGAAAATGGCTTTAGAAGCACATGGAACCCTTTCTGGATATGATATGCAAGAGCTTCAAAGTGCTCCTGCGTATTCTCAGGCAACAGACCTCGTTATGGGTAGTAGTCTGGCAGTTGCTGCGGTTTTTACGTATTTGTGTGGTGCCAAAAAAAGAGAACAGCAAGAACTGGATAGCCGATATCCAAGGTTACGACGACCTGTGCTGGACACTCCCGATGGAGAGGGGCCTTCTTGCGAGGTGTAGGGGATAATTTTTCACACATAAACTGTCCTTGTAAAAAGGCTGAATCTTTATTATGAAATATTTTTCTTACGGATCAAATATGCTCGTGCGGCGGTTACAGGAAAGAGTTCCGTCCGCCGAGGTTTCTGAGATAGTTTATTCACCGGATCACGAGCTGGTTTTTGACAAGGTTTCAAATGATGGAAGTGGTAAGTGCGGCCTTATTCGGGCAGACGGGGGAGGCGGCATTGTTTATGGGGTTGTTTTTGATATGGATCAGGACCACCTCCCCAATCTGGATAAAGCGGAAGCCGCCGGTTATGGCTATGAAAGAGGAAAGATTACGGTTTTATCGCTGGCAAATGATACACCTATAAGAGCGGAAACATACTACCCTACCAAGCGTGATCCGGCATTGAAGCCATATGATTGGTATCATGCATTGGTGCTGGAGGGGTTGAGAGAGCATCATCTCCCACCCGAATATCTGGCGTTTGTAGAAGGATTTGAAACTATTCCGGATCCAAATGCGCAGCGTTCAAAACAGAATTGGGCGTTAATTCGTCAGCCGCAAAAAAGTGTTTTAAGCCTTGCATTTGAATGATTCCGATGGCGTTTTGCATGGTGTAAACTGCAACTTATTGATCCATAGCACTCAAAAGGTTGCAAAAGATGCTCAAGGAAAATCCGAAAGAAAGCGATCAGCCGGACATGTTTCGTCCCCGCTCCGTCCCGCTTCGCGGGAACATTTTAAATGTTTGAATGGTTAAATGATTAACTATCTCCGGGCGCAGCGAACGAGGCGCGCTACATTTTTCCCAGATGTACTACCAGTACAGTCACTAGCAGCACCAGTGCCCATGTTTCGAAAACATGTGCGAGTAGCACTTGCCTCTCTTGCTGAATAGAATGTCGTGCTAGGGTGTGTTGACACTATTCAGGGATTAAGATT
>CAKZQX010001087.1 GCA_937141995.1 uncultured Chloroflexaceae bacterium
TACCACTGACTCCGGTGACTGATTATCGGGAGCAAACCGAGTTATTGCACTGGCTCGAAACAGCAATTACAGAACGCCGTCAGATTGGTCTGCACTATCGGCCACGCGGCAAAGATGCACCCACCTGGCACCCGCGCCTGGACCCGTATGAGATCGAGTTTGTGGATCGCCAGTTTTACCTGGTAGCCTTCAGCTACCGTTTCAACACGATCCTGAACTTACGCATCAGCCGGATCATCCAAGACCCGGCACTCCCTTCGCCAACCTTACTCAATGACATCCAGCCGTTGCGCCGCGAACGCAAGCCAATTTTGTTCACCTACCGACTACCTAAATCATTCGCCGATGGTGGCGTGAGTGAGCGTTTCACCATTCATGCCGTACATATGGATGCGCAGTATGTGACCATTGAAGCCAGTGACACCAGTGAGTTTCGCATTGTCAAGATATTGCTGGGCTATGGCGAACATGCGCTGCTCATTGATGGTCCCACCTCCCTGCTGGAGCGCATGCGCCAGGCCGTCACACAGATGGCAATGCAGTACGGTGTTGGTGGAGCATTACCGCAGTAGCTTTTCGCACTGATCCGGCAACTGCTATTTGCAAAGTGGACATACTATGTCCGCATCGCCTGCTATACTCACACATGAGGGTAAAACAGAACGACTTCAGGAGCATACCCATACATTCAGGAGTATCCAATGTCTGATACAACTGTTGAGACTCCCGAGCAACCGACGCTCGACTTGCAGCGAATCAACTTCCTCTTTGGTATCCCTGACAATAAGGATGCAGTGTTCCATGATTATGTACAGTGCGTCGCCAATGATGGGCTGTTGCCCTACAAAAGCAAAATTCAGCATGGGAAGAAAGCCGGGGAACCGCTCTACAACCATGTCTTGAATGGTATCTTTGTCCTGGAGCAGCTTCGTCCATTACTCAACCTGAGTGATGACGAAACGAAGGTACTCTTCACCGCCTTCACGATACACGATATTAACAAGGTGACGGAAGGGCAACTTGCTTACGAACGTCTGGCAACGCCGACCTACGTCATACCGGAAATTACGCGGCTCAAACTTGACCAGTTCTTCCCCGGATATGATGACTATCTCGAAGATATGCTGATGCTCATGAAACACCACTCGGGTCATCAGTTTACCGGGATGGATCTGCTTGATCTGCGCAAAGCCCCACGTTACCGCCTGGGCCTCGAACGTCTCACGCAGCTTCAACTGCTGATGAAAGCTGCCGATGAGATTGATCTGTCGCAACGGCTGGAAGAGCAGGCCAAGAAAGCCGGGTTCCTGCATCATCTGAACAGCTTCAGCGACACGCAGTATGTCTTCCTGACGCATCGAGTCGCGGAGCAGCGTGGCAGTTTCACCAATATTATTCACAATGCTGCGATAGACGAACTGCGGTCACGCTTCAATCTGACGCCCCTGTTGCTCTATCCTGATGGAGTTGCCTACCTTTGTTCACGCGCTCACCGTAATGAAATCGTGTGTGATGATACCCTGGTTGACGCCGTAGCCCGGCGGGTCGCCGACACGCTCAACACGATGACAGGAGAAGATTTTGACGCCTTTATCAAGCCCGGCAATATGGGGATCAAAGTTGATCGCAAATGCATTGATCTCGATATCTCCTTTGACCGATTGCTGAATGTTATCAGCACAATTATTGAAAAGCGACCCTATGCTGCCGACAAAATCCAGCAGTTAACGGATGACGCCATCCGACGCACGCGTGAGCGCCTGGCAAAAACGCCCCCACCGGACACGGTACGGGTTGCCGTTGAACAACTGCTGAAGCGTGGGCCGATCCCGCAGACACCCGCAGGCATGCGCCAGGGTGAACTGCTGCGCAGCTACTATATCTTTCTGGTTGAACCATTCGACCGAGATAT
>CAKZQX010001088.1 GCA_937141995.1 uncultured Chloroflexaceae bacterium
GTTCCCTGTAATGGTATTGTTGCTCCCTGACACATTGATACCGTCGCCGCCAAACCAGTTGTCTGCTATCTGTGCTGTTGGACTGCATACGACATTTTCCGGTACATCAGGCAGGGTACCGTCCGCCCGTGTGCCAACGTTGTTCCCCGTTACGGTTGAGTTGTCACTACGCAGTTCGATAGCGCCAGTACGCCCGCCTGCTACCGTGTTGTTTTGAATGGTGTTATTGCCGTCACCGCCAGGAGGGGTTTCAGCCGTGCTGATAACAGCACGATTATTGCGTTCCGGGTCATCCAGCGGGAATTGAATCGCTGTGCCATCAAGCGTCAGACCAAGCCAGTTGTCTTCGATAACATTGTTGTTGCCGTTAAATTGGACTCCGACATACTGAAAGCCCACACCCCGTAGTTCATTGCCATCGCCGTCAAACACAATGTTCGTAAACTGGTTTGCCGTCGGGGTGCCACGAATAAACACCGCCGGCCCGCTGGTTGTAGGACGGGCTCCCGTGTTGTCAGACTGCGTTGTACCGTCGATAATAACCTGCCCATTGGGATTTCTTAGCTCACTGCCAATACCACTAAACTCGAACACCCATACCTGGTTGGTGTTGTCATAGCCATTATCACTGGTAGGCAGATCAAATGCAATCGTCACCGGTTTATTCGTGCTTTCGCGCGCCTGAACAATGGCGCGGCGAAGCGTACATGGGTCGCCAGGATTGTCCACGCATGTCGCACTTAACGAGGTATCGAGGTCTTCAGTTGTGGTTACGGTAATTGTCTCGGCAGTGGGGGTAATGTTCTGCCGGGGGGGCGATTGGTTCGATAGCATCTCTATGAACGTGGTAGCGCGGGCAAGCGGCGGCAACAGGAGGGCAACGGTAAGTACGACCAGTACAACGGTGGATTGTCGGACAACACTGTTCATGAATTTTGCTCCTTAACACTATCCCTATCCTATCGACAATTGGGTATACTCCCGTGTCATCTCGGGCAAGATGACGTGATATTGGTTGGGATAACCTCCTGATCTGCTATGTTCTAAAACGCAATCTTACGCCAGCGCATAGCAATACTCTCTAACAGCCCGATCGCCATCAACGTCATGATCGTAAAACTGCCGCCGTAGGAAATGAACGGCAGCGGTATCCCGGTTACGGGCATAATGCTCATCGTCATACCAACGTTAATCAACACATGACACAGCAGCATGCCAAAAATGCCGATAGCGATCAGCCGTCCAAAGGTATCACGCGCGCGCCCGGCGATAGAAAGCGTAAGCCAGAGCAGCAGACCATGGAACATAAGCAGCACAGCGCTGCCAATAAAACCCATCTCCTCGCCAATCACAGCAAAGATAAAATCGGTATACTGCACCGGAATATAGTTGCCCTGGCTGAGCAAGCCGTGCGTCAGCCCTGCGCCAAACATCCCTCCGGCCTTAATCGCCGTGAGCGACTGAATAATGTTGTAGCCATCGTTGGCATCAACCTGCGCCGGATCAACCAGCAGCCAGTAGAAGATCAGCAGGCGAGACTTCTGCTCCGGGTTGAACACATACTCCCAGCCGATGAACATCACCGGAATCGCGGCTACGATCAGCAGGAGCAACTGTTGCCAGCGAATGCCGGCGCTCCAGGCCATCGCCAGCCAGATAAAACCAAAGACCATCGCCGTACCAAAATCGGGTTGTAGAAGCACCAGCAACAGAGGTAGGCCCACCAGCGCCAGACTGCCGAACTGCACCATCCACCGATCCCGTTTATCCTGGAAATGAGCCCAGTAGGCCGCCAGCACAATAATCGTCACCAGTTTGGCAAATTCGGACGGCTGAAATGTGCGTGTTCCTATCTCAATCCAACTCTGCGCGCCCTCGCTGATCTTCCCGATGGTTAACACCACTGCCAGAACAATCACGGTACCGATATAGAATGGTCGCGCCAGTCCCGACAGCAGCCGATAGTCTAAAAACATTACTGTCCCCATGACCCCCAGGCCAATGACAATATTCATGATATGGCGCGGGAACAGCACGCTCAACGGTGTGCCATAGGCCATCGCATTAAGCGTTGCACTATACACACTGATGATCCCAATCGTCAACAACGCCAGCACACAAAAGAGCAGAAAAAAGTTAAATTCGCGCCAGAATCGCCCTTCCACACAAGCCTCTCATTCCTGTCATTTCTGAATGTCGGATGGGTGGCTCCCGGCAACTGGTCGCCCCACCGCCGCGGCTACCTGCGCGACCTGGGTCATCATGGTGGCGAAACGCTCCGGTACCAGCGACTGCTGCCCGTCACAGAGGGCAAAGGCCGGATTGGGATGCACCTCGACAATCATCCCATCGGCTCCTGCCGCGACGGCGGCCCGGGCCATCGGCAGTACCCGTTCCCAGTCCCCCGCCGCGTGTGACGGATCGACAATCACCGGCAGGTGCGAAAGCTCTTTAATCGCCGGAATAGCCCCCAGATCCAGGGTAAAGCGTGCGGTGTCATCGAAAGAGCGGATACCGCGTTCGCACAACACAACATTGCTGTTCCCTTCGTTCAGAACATACTCAGCGGCCAGCAGCAGATCTTTCACGGTTGCTGCAAAACCCCGCTTGAGCAGCACCGGACGTTGGCTACGACCAGCGGCCTTGAGCAGGGCATAGTTCTGCATATTCCGCGCACCGATCTGGATCATATCGGCATACTCCGTAACTAGCGGCAACGTCTCGGTATCTATGGCCTCGGTGACAATCGGCAACCCGGTGATGGCGCGTACCTCCGCCAGCAGGCGCAAGCCCTCCTCACCCAAACCCTGAAAGGCATAGGGCGAGGTGCGCGGCTTGTACGCTCCGCCCCGCAGCATCGTTGCACCGGCAGCTTTAACCGCCTGCGCAACCGTGAGCAACTGCTCCCGACTCTCAACCGTACAGGGGCCGGCAATCACAACAATATCAGTACCACCAAAGGTAACATCCTGCACCGCAATATGGCTATTAGCCTCATGAAACTCGCGGCTGACAAGTTTATAGGGTGCCGTGACCCGGATCAGCGCGTGGACTCCCGGTAGGCGTTCGATACGCGCCGCCTCAAGAATAGGACCGCGATTCCCGGTAATACCGATAGCTGTGCGGGTGGGCCCCGGCATGGGATGGGCCGTGTAGCCTAGTTCCGCAACCTCAGCGCAGACTCGCTCTATCTGTTCATCGTCGGCGAGTGCTTCCATAACAATGAGCATAGCGGGCTCCTGATTTCGTAGCGTGCGGACAAACTATAACCCAACATTGAAAAAAACACCTCGCGCATAAGCGAGGTGCCTGCTGGGGGTTACATTGTTTCGTTCTTTGTGAACGTATAGATAAGCGATATTCAATGGAAAACGCCCAGAATCGACAACTACCACCATTGTCGCAAGTCTAACATGGTCAGTACGCCTGGTCAAGCGAAAATGATGACGGTTAGGTGAGCGGTGGTATAGCAACCCTGCATTTGTCGTCGTGCCGCCTTACGAATATTGAAAGGTAATCCCGATATCAATCTTCAGGAGGCCCGGCTGAAGCCGGGCCAGGCTTGCATCCAGGTGAAGCCTATCCTACGGTCAACCATGGCCGGAGCAGGCGCACAGCAACCCCTGCCGCAAC
>CAKZQX010001089.1 GCA_937141995.1 uncultured Chloroflexaceae bacterium
GCGGGTGCTTGATTTTGTCGGGTCTAATCTATCTGAACAGGGAAGTTCCCCGCAGGCGCAATTTTATGTCTACCGTACTGGTGGGGGCGGGGGTGGCGCGGCGGGCGGCGGTGAACGTTCCCGCATGTTGCTGGCATTCCCCAGTGCTGATGCTGCGCTGGCATTTGCGCAGCATTATGGGTTAGGCCCGTCGCCGCGCCTGTTGAGTATGCATGTTGATCAGCTTCTTGCCATCCTGCTGCAGCGTCCGGCTATCGGTACGCTGCTTTTTGTCAATGAATTGGTGGAAACTCCTCCGGGAAGGCATGTACCTCCCGGTCTCCAATTGTATCGTTCAGTTGTGTTAGCTATGTTACAAGGGAGGTAAGCCATGGGTAGCCGGTTTGATGAACTGCGGATTTTTTCCGGAAACGGAAATCTTGACCTGACCCACGCCATCTGTGAGCGTGTGGGGGTACCATTGGGCGATGCGACGGTGACCCAGTTTCCGAATGAGAATATTTTTGTCAGACTGAATGAGAGCGTCCGCGAGAAGGATGTGTTTGTCGTTCAATCCCTCTGTCCCCCACTGAGTGACCGGATTATGGAGTTGCTGATCATGCTTGATGCCTGCAAGCGCGCCTCGGCCGGTCGGGTTACTGCAATTATTCCCTACTATGCCTACAGCCGTACGGATAAGAAAGACCAGCCGAGGGTGCCGATTACCGCGCGGCTGCTGGCCGATATGATCCAGGTTGCCGGGGCGCACCAGGTGGTCACGATGGATCTGCATGCCGGGCAGATCCAGGGGTTCTTCACCATTCCGGTGGATGAACTGAGTGCCATGTCCTTGCTGGTTGCCTACTTCGCCGAGAAGGGCTGGGATAATGCGATCATCGTTTCGCCGGATATGGGCTTTGCCAAGCGTGCCCGGAATTTTGCCGAACATCTTGGCGTGCCGCTGGCAATTGCCGAGAAGCGGCGTACGCAGGATCTGGGGCGCGGCAACGGCGCAAGCTCATCCCCTGATGTGATGAACCTGATCGGCGATGTTGAGGGCAGGCGGTGCATTATCGTGGATGATGAGATTGCCACGGGCAAGTCGGTGCTGAAGGTTGCCAATCTGCTGCTTGAGCGCGGCGCGCGGGAAGTTTATGCCTGCTGTTCCCATCCGGTTCTGGCGGATGATGCCGTGAAGTACCTCCGCGACAGCCCGATCCGCGAGGTGGTCACGACCGATACACTGCCTATTCCAGCCGAAAAGCGCTGGCCGGGACTGACCGTGTTGACGATTAGCAAACTGCTGGCCGAGGTGATCCAACGCATGCACAGCGGGATTTCGGTCGATATTATCTTCCAGCGGCGCGGCCACCCGGCGTTAACGCTGGAGTAAGCAATCGCCGGCTTTGTGCATACGTCCAGGTTCGGTCGTCGGGGCGCACCAGAACGGTGTAGTGTGGTGTGCCCGTGTTATCCCGTGAGGCCGAATGGGCAGCGTGATGGATGCCGGAGGTTATCACCCCTCACCCGGTATCGCGTACCGCATCATCCACCGGCACGCGCAACCGCCTGTACCAGTGCGCGGCGCGTGTAGACGTTGATCAGCGCGCGGCGATATTCCTCCCCCGCGTGAATATCCCCCAGCACCTCCATTGTGCTGCCGGACTGCGCGGCTGTCGCGGCAATGGCCTCGGCTCCACCATCACTGCCGACCAGGAGCGCCTCGGCGGTTGGTTGTCGCTCGGCTTTAACCCCTGCGCCCGTAATGCCGATGCGTGCCACCGTCACTTTACCGCCGGCAAACCTGACATACGCCGCCACGCCCACCACCGCATAACGACTGGCCGGGTGGCGCAGTTTGACATATGCCGCGCCTTCCCCCGCGCCCAGCGTGGGGAGATCCACGCATGTTAAGACCTCCTCCGGCTCAAGCGCGGTCATCAGCAGATCAACAAAGAAATCCTCAGCATTCAGCGTGCGCGTGCCGTTCGGTCCTATCAGGCTGATCTGCGCGTCAAGCACCAGCATAACGGGGGGCCAGTCGGCGGCCGGATCGGCGTGGGCCAGGGAGCCACCCAGGGTGCCCCGGTTGCGCACCTGGATATCGCCAATCACTGCGGCGCACTCCGGCAAGATCGGGCATGCAGTGTGCAATGCCTCGGAGGTTGCAATCATGTGATGCGTTGTCAGCGCGCCAATGCTGATCCGGTCGGTGACAGTGATGCCGCGTAGGTCGGCAATGGTACCGATGTCAATCAGCACGCCCGGCGCAGCCAGGCGCAACTTCATCGTCGGGAGGAGCGAGTGGCCCCCCGCGATGATTTTGGCCTCATCGCCATACTCCTGGAGCAGGCGCACCGTCTCGGCGACACTCGTTGGCACAACATAGTCAAAGCCGGCGGGAATCATACATTCTCCTCTGGAACACCGCTGAATTTCTTTACACGTCGGCCGGTTCAACCGGTTCGGGTTCCGCGCCCCGGAGCTTCGCGGCCGCATACTGTACCGCGCGGACGATATTCTCGTAGCCGGTGCAGCGGCAGAGGTTGCCCTCCAGTCCATGCCGGACTTCGGCATCGGTGGGGTTGGGGTTCTGCTGGAGCAGGTTGCACGCGGACAAAATCATACCCGGCGTGCAGAAGCCGCACTGAAGGCCATGCTGCTCCCAGAAGCCTTCCTGGAGTGGGTGAAGTTGACCGCCCTGGGCCAGCCCTTCGATGGTGGTAATATCTGCGCCATTAGCCTGCCCTGCCAGTATGGTACAGGATTTTACACTCATGCCGTTGAACAGGACGACACAGGCTCCGCACTGGCTGGTATCACAGCCGATATGCGTCCCAGTCAGATTCAAATGATCGCGCAGATAATTGACCAGCAGCGTGCGCGGCTCGACATCGTCCTGATACTGTCGGTTGTTGACGGTGACAGCAATCTTGGTCACAGAGAACCTCCTCTGGTGAGAGTGGATAGAGCATTGAAAACCAGCAGCCGAGAGCACCGAGGATATGGAACTATGATGTGTTCTTTGTACGTGATTTTCGCCCAAACATCAGCCCGATTGCAAACGCGGCTGCAACCCAGAAGAGCCAGGGACGTGCTTGTAGAAAATCGGTAACGATACCACGGACAAGCCGGCCCTCAGCGAGACGTTCCGCTTCAGGTACAGCAATGGTGCGCCAGTCGGGGGGCGGGTGCGACCCGGCCTGCGCCGGCGGGAGAGATACCGGTGAGCCCGATGGAGTTGGGGCAGCCGGCGACGGCGCGGCTGCCGGTGCGGGCGCGCCGGCTTGCAGCGGTGCCGGTTGGGGCATGCCATCGGTAACTTCCTCGGGTGCCGCGTGACTGCCGCCGGTTTCCGCATCCGCCTCTGCAACTGCCGGGCGGGTGCGCGCTTCGATCTGCGCCGCCAGCGCCTTGAGGCTCTGGTTGATCAACGTCTTGGCCGCGCCATCCAGAAGGCGCTGCCCGACACTGGCAATCGTTCCGCCCACCTGTGCCTCGCCGCCATAGTCAATAATCGTCAAGGAAGTAGTTTCTTGGCGCAGATCAACACTCCCTTCACCCTTCAAAAAGCCGTTGCTGCCTTTGCCGTCAATGGTTAGCCGGTAATGCACAGGTGGTTGCAGATCTTCGATGCGCACGCGTCCATTGTAGGTGCCCTGGACGGCTTGCAGGCGGATGTTCAGAGTTGTTTCAAACTCGTGTTCGCCTACCTGTTCCAGTTTTTGACAACCGGGAATAACCCGTGCCAGTACTTCAGGGTCATTCATGGCAGCCCAGACCTCTTCGCGTGGCGCGGCAAAATTATAGTTACCTGCTATCCTCACGCTGCGCTCCTTTCGTCAAGCAATGTGGGCAGACCGGCGCAGCCATACGCCAGAATAAGAGTTCGGATGGTGGAGATGTTTTGTTGGATATTGGAGAGAGATATGGAGTCACAAAATGTACCTTTGTCGTAAATTATCATACTCATACGCTCCCGGTTTGTCAAGGTTTTTGCACGGTGCTTGCACAGTCAGGTACTGGAGGATGCACAGGGTGTAGCGGGTTCCCTGCCACGCGACCGTACTGTATCCGTAGAAGTTCGACAGCGAATTACAGATCAAGCACGATATATCACACTTTCTTGCCGATCTTGTTACTCCCTGATATACTGCAAATCTACCAGTGATATTAGTATAGCGCGGCGGTCATCTCCTTGTTGTTGACACGCGTTACGCGGTGGGTCGGCCAACTGAGCATTTGAGCACGGTAATGGTCGGATTCGCCTGCGGCAGCATGGTACGCTTTGTATCTTGTTCATAACCATGTTGCACCGTATGCAATATTAATTTATACATAACACAAGTTATGCGGTAGGCGTACAAATCAGACATGTATGCCCACAACGGTAGTCTTCGCCTGCGGCAGCATGGTGCTCCTTTTTTCTTTTACACGAACATGGTGTATAAAATACACCATGTTCGTGTAAAAGCATGGGTTCTTCTGCCCTGCCGGAGGCGAAAATGCCTTTTGCGTGAGCCACCGCGTAACGCGTGTAAATAAAGAATGAAATCTTCCGGCTCAGTGACCGCGTAACTTGTGTCATTGAGTGTCACCGATCCGTGAGTTTTGTACACCGTCGTGCAATACGTCAAATCTGTGGTACATTGGAGGCACCGATAGCGCCATAGCTATATTTGGTCTGAACGATTCTACCAGGAAGAGACTCTGTTATGACAGCGACGCATCACGAGCAACCGCTCGATTCGACCGCATTTGTGCCCGCCGAGACGACGCCCTACTTTAACCGCGAGTTGAGCTGGATCGAGTTCAACCGGCGTGTCCTGGCTGAGGCGTTTAATCCGCGTGCGCCTCTGCTGGAGCGGGTCAAGTTCCTGGCGATCTTTGCCGCAAACCTGGATGAGTTCTTTATGATCCGGGTGAGTGGCATTAAGCAGCAGATTGCCGCCGGAGTGCAGAAGCGCACGCCCGACGGGTTGACGCCAAGCGAGCAACTGGCCGCAATTCGCAGTAACCTGCTGCCGCTGCACGAAGAGGAACGCGGCCTGCTAATGGAGGATCTGCTGCCCAATCTGGCGCAACAGGGCATTTCCATCCTCAACTATGACCAGTTGAACCCGGCCCAGTGCAATTTTCTCGTGGATTATTTTGATCGCCATATTTTTCCGGTTCTGACCCCCCTGGCAGCCGATAGCAGCCGTCCCTTTCCCCACATCTCGAATCTCAGTCTGAACCTGGCGGTTGTGATTCAGGATGAAGCGGAAGGCGAGTTATTTGCGCGGGTCAAGGTGCCGGAAGTGCTGCCGCGCCTGGTGCCCCTGCCGACCGAACTGGCCGATGGCACAGGGGAGGTGCCTACGGGCCGCCGGCACTATTTTGTCTGGATTGAGCAGGTGATTGCTGCTCATGTCGAGGCACTCTTCCCCGGCATCGAAGTTGTCGAGGCTTATCCGTTCCGCGTCACTCGCAACGCTGATGTGGAGATTGCCGAAGATGAGGCCGAAGATCTGCTGCGCACGATTGAGCAGGGCGTACGCCAGCGCCGCTTTGGCGAGGTAGTCCGAATTAATGTGGACAATACTATGCCGGAGCGGATCTGCCAATTGCTGATGAAGAATATGGGCATCGAAGCGCATGATCTCTATGCGGTACGGGGTCCGCTGGGGCTATCTACGCTGATGGATCTGACGGGGCTTGATCGGCCTGATCTGAAAACCCCGCCGCACTACCCGGAGATTCCGCCTCCGCTGCGCGGCCATGTCGATATCTTTGCAGCGATCCGCCAGCATGATATCCTGCTACACCATCCGTATGACTCGTTTGCGCCAATTGTCGATTTTATTCAGATGGCGGCGAATGATCCGGATGTTCTGGCGATCAAACAGACGCTCTATCGGGTGGGTAGTAACTCGCCGATTGTGCGAGCGTTGATGCATGCGCGCGAACAGGGCAAGCAGGTGGCGGTGCTGGTTGAGTTGAAGGCGCGCTTTGATGAGGAGAACAATATTATCTGGGCCAAGGCGCTGGAGCGGGCCGGCGTGCATGTGGTGTATGGCCTGCTCGGTTTGAAAACGCATTCGAAGCTGGCGCTGGTGGTGCGCAAGGAGCATGACGGTATCCGGCGCTATGTGCATATGGGCACCGGCAACTATAATGCCGGCACTGCGCGGCTCTACACCGATGTTGGTCTGCTGACCTGTCGCCCGGATCTGGGAGCCGATGTTTCGGACCTGTTTAATTTTCTGACCGGTTACAGCCGCCAGCGCAACTATCGCAAGCTGATGGTTGCGCCGGTGAATTTGCGGGAACACCTGGCGGGTCTGATTGAACGGGAGACGCAGCAGCAGCACCAGCATGGCAACGGACGATTAATCTTCAAGATGAACTCGCTGGTGGACCCACGTATGATCGACGCGCTCTACCGGGCATCGCAGGCCGGGGTGCGGGTTGATCTTGTCGTACGGGGCATGTGTCGCCTCAAGCCGGGCGTACCCGGTCTGAGCGAAACAATCAGCGTGCGTAGCATCATTGGTCGCTTCCTGGAGCATAGTCGGATCTACTATTTTTACAATAATGGGCAGGAAGAGATCTACCTGGGTAGCGCCGATATTATGGAGCGCAATCTTGATCGGCGTGTCGAGCAGATTTTTCCGTTGGAAGAGGAGAGTCTGCTGCGGTATGTACGCGATAGCCTGTTGGAAACCTACCTGCGCGATAATGTCTGTGCCTGGATTTTGCAGTCTGATGGGAGTTATACCCGGCTGATCCCCGAACCTGACGCAGAAATGGTCAACAGTCAAGATCCGGAATTGATGCGGTTTAATCAGGGGCACGGGGAGGAGCTGTAGCGCATGCGGCTGTTTATTGCGCTGAAGCTGCCGGCGGAGGTGCTTGATGAACTGACCGCAGTCCAGCAGCGGCTCCGACGTACGGAGGCGCATCCGGTCAAGTGGGTTGCGCCGCAATCGATCCATCTGACGTTGCAATTTCTCGGCGAAGTCCCGGAGGCGCACCTTCCCGCGATCCTGCAGGCGCTGGAAGAAGTACGTGACGCGGCGGCGCACCAATCACCGCTGCGGTTGCGCCTGGCGGCGGCGGGCGCGTTTCCCAATCTGCGCCGGCCACAAACGCTCTGGGTAGGTATGGCCGGTGAGTTAGAAGGGTTGACCCGTCTGCATCAGGCGGTGATCGCGGCGACGGAGCCGCTCGGATTTCAGCCCGAGACGCGGCCATTTCGCGCACATCTTACGCTGGGCCGGGTGCGCCGTGAAGCTACCCCCGCGCAGCGTGCGGCCCTCGGGTCAGCGCTTGGTTCGCTATCACCACCCCGATCAATCACCTGGCAGAGCGGTCATCCGCTCCTCTTCAAGAGTACACTAACGCCCACTGGTTCGATCTACACGGAACTGGGGCCGGCATAGCCGCGTGCGCCGGTTTTCATCCACTTCTCACCGTGTCCCGTTCATCTTATGGTAGACTGATGCATAGTTCCCACTGTACATGTCTGCTGCTGCGTTGTGTAGACATGAGCGCTCAGGCATATGTGGATGTAGCCCGATGTTAAGTAAGGATTGATCTATGTATCTGCTACGAAAGATAGCACTGATTCTGATTGTGCTCTTGCTCTTCTGGCCGGCCACTGCCGATGCCCAGGACGAAGACTGGCGCTATCTTGCGACTGACTATTTTGTGATCCTCTACACGCCCGAAGAGAATGATACGGCCCAACAGTATGCCGGTTTTGTCGATGATATTTACGAGGAGTTGGCGGCGGTGTTTAACCACCGCACTGCAACTCCGCTCACACTACGGCTCTACCCGACGATGGAGAGTTACCATGCGGTCAACCCGCTGGCGCGGAATATGCCCGGCGTTGTGGCCCACGCCGACTTTCGCAAGCGCGAACTGGTGGTGGTGCTGACCCAGACGGCGGGCCAGTCCTTTGAAGGGGTGCAGAACAATGTGCGGCATGAGTTGACCCATATTATCGCCGCTGATCTGAGCGACAATCGCCTCAACACCGGCTTCCAGGAAGGGATCGCCCAGTATGTCGAAATCCCGACGGATGAACTGAATGCCAAGATCAACGCGCTACGCATTATGCGCGATCAGGGGCGGCTGCTCGCCTGGAGCGATTTTGAAGATCGAGATATGATCTATGGCAAACCCGAAATCGGCTACCCGCAGACGCTCTCCTCCGTGGCCTTTCTGATCGAGGAGTATGGCTTCGGCAAGTTCCGCGAGTTCCTGACGATCACCGCGCGCAGCAGCGGCTACCGCTCGGCGCTGGAGCGGGCCTACGGTATTTCCCCCACCGATCTGGAAACGCAGTGGCGGGACTGGCTGCCGTCGTATATTGCGGAAGGCTATCAGCAGAGTTCACTGACCGGCTATGATATGAACTACCCGCGCCAACTGCTGCAACAGGGGCGCTATACCGAGGCTCAGGAAGAACTGGAACATGCTGTCGAGATCCTGAATGCGAGTGTGGAGGGGGTGCCGGATACGCAGCAGCAGCAAGCCTTCGCCGAAGCGGAGGAACTGCGGACGGCAATTCAGCAGGGGCAGCAGGCCGAACAACTGGCCGGCGAAACCCGCAGCGCGCTGGAAGCAGGCGACTACCAGCGGGCCGCCCAACTGGTTGAGCAGGCGCAGGCGCTCTATGCCGGGATTGGTGACGCGCGTCAGGATGAGGTGTTGCGTACCTATGCCGACCGGGCCGCGCGCGGCGTACGCGCCGAGACGCAACTGGCGCAGGCCGGTAGTCTGGTACAGACCCTGCGCCTACCCCAGGCCCGCCGGGCGGCTGATACCGCCGCTGTTGATTTTGCGGCCCTGGGCGACAACCAGGGGCTGGAACAGGCGCTCCATCTGCGCAGTTCCCTCGACTGGTGGCAGCGTCTGCTCGGTACGCTGCTGGTGGTGCTGGGCGTGGTTGGCGTCACCGCCAGCCTGCTGGGTGGATTCTACCGGCAGGAACGGGAAGTCTGGTAACTACTCCCCCGGCTAATGAACTTTGAACATTAAATCCGGATATTACTGGACCGGAGTCCCGGCTTCAGCCGGATCAAGCGTTCCTGGCAGAATACCGCTGTCCCGGCAGGCCTGCCACCGGCTAAAGCCGGGACTCCAGGATGGCATATCTGGAGTATTTTCTAAAAGTTCATAAGGCGCGGGGCTTTCTGCCGCCTTTTCTATAATCGGGTGCGGCGGGGTGATGCACGAATGGGCGAAGGGGGCGCAGCCTGGCTGCGCCCCTACCGATTACGATACGGTGGTTATTCCTGGGGGTAGCGCTCGTGTCCCGGCACGGGATAGCGGGCACACAGTTCGCGGACCTCGTCGGCGATGCGGCTCTGGAGGCTCTGGTCGTCGCTGGTTTCCAGCACCTGCACGATCCAGGCGGCAATCTGCGCCATCTCCGTCACGCCCATTCCCCGCGTTGTCACCGCCGGAGTGCCGATGCGAATACCGCTGGTCTTCATCGGCGGCTGCGAGTCGTTGGGGATGGCATTCTTATTGACCGTCAACCCGGCCCGGTCAAGTGCCTTCTCAGCCTGCGCGCCGGTAATGCCCAGCGGCGTCAGATCTACCAGCATCAGATGATTATCGGTCCCACCGCTGATCAGCTTGAGCCCCCGCTCCATGAGTCCGGTTGCCAGCGCCTGCGCATTGGCGCGAATACGCCGGGCATACTCCTTAAACTCCGGCTGCAACGCCTCACCAAAGGCTACCGCCTTGGCCGCAATCGCATGCATCAACGGGCCGCCCTGGGTACCGGGGAAAACGCTACTGTTGATCGCTTTGGCATACTCGGCATCGCTCATGATCATCCCACCGCGCGGGCCACGCAGGGTTTTGTGGGTGGTCGTCGTTACGATCTGCGCATGGCCGACCGGCGACGGATGTTCGCCCGCCGCTACCAGTCCGGCGGTATGCGCAATATCGGCCATCAGCAGCGCACCGACTTCGTCGGCAATCGCCCGCAGACGGTCAAAATGGATGATGCGCGGGTAGGCACTCGCGCCGGAAGTGATCAGTTTGGGCTGCACCTTGCGAGCAATACGCGCAACTTCATCATAATCGATCCGGCCTGTCTCCGGGTCCACACCGTAGAAGTGAGTTGCGTACCACTTCCCACTGAAGTTGACCGGGCTGCCGTGCGTCAGATGTCCGCCCTGATCCAGGCGCATCCCCAGAAAGCTATCGCCTGGCTTGAGCAGCGCGGTAAAGACGGCGATATTGGCCTGCGCCCCGCTGTGTGGCTGCACATTG
>CAKZQX010001090.1 GCA_937141995.1 uncultured Chloroflexaceae bacterium
CCCGCGCCGGGGCCGTCGCCCCATGACCAACCCGTTTCAGACAGTCTCTGAGAACGAACAGGTTATTCGCCAGATATGTACCAGGTATACATTGTTCTCTGTTCTTCCAAAGCTATGACGCAAGAATGACCTTGCGAAAGGTGATCGAAACGCGCCGTTGGCGGTGGAGCACCCCATCCACAACCCGGTCCTGCCGGCGCCGGGGGATACCATGCGTCCAGCGGTAGCGCGCCTCTCCACGCAACAGCAGCAGACTGCACGGCTCCAGCAGGAGGGCAACCTGCTCTTCCTGGCGCTTCAGCTGCATCACCACCGGCGCAGCCAGCGAGAGACTCACGATCATATCGTCAAAGCAGGGCACACAATCAATATGGTCAGCGATTCCCTGTCCGGATGTATATTCATTGACGATGGCCTGATCGGGAGCGGCGGGCATCAGGCCATCGGTGCAGAGTTGCGTGGCGATGGGGTGCAGCCACACCGGAAGATTCCCCAGATGCGCCGAGGGATCGACCTTTCTAGCGCGGTAGTCATACACATAGCCGTAGTGCTGCGTCCGCCGCGCCAGATCGGTACGCCAGGGCTGCACGTCAACCGTTTCCAGCAGTCGATGGTGCTCCGCCTGGCTGATATACTGCGGAATGTAGAGCAGTCCATTGATGCCAAACATATGCCATCCCCTTTTCTAGCGTAGCATAGACGGCTTACCAGCGGCTTACCATATTTGTGCAGACCATAGCACTTCCTTACTGTTCGCTTATTTTTTGGGCACTAAATGGAATTTTTACCCCACTTGAGCCTGAAAAACCGACAAAATTTGGAACGCTCTCCCCACTTTGACGTACACGGTTTCGTAACGTGTAAAACATTTCTGTGATTTTCATCACCATGTGGGGTGAGATGCTTCCCAAGTGGCCGTTTTTGACCCGCTCGTGGGGATTTTTTATGAACTCGTTCCGAAAATAAGCGAACGGTGAGACTTCCGTTGTTTGGCGAAGAAATAAGTTCTCTTCATATCACAGGCCATGCAAGAACGGAAGCGGTGTGAAGAAGCGGGTAATCATAACCGGCAGATTATGCAAGAAGACTAGTAATCCCAAACCCATAGTCAGTCGATGAACAATAACAGTACGAGCATGGAGTTGTCGCAGAAACTCACCGGCGAGGAGTGCGAGGAGCGGAAAAATATGGAGTATATACGTAGCCTTGATGGTATCACCGCGCGAATTAGGATAGTTTATCAGAAACCAGATGTAGAACCCAAAAGACATTAGAATAGTGATCACCAATAGACAGAAAAAAGCATGTTGACGCAGGACAAACATCTGTGGGGATGTCGGTAGTACAACAGACAGACAACCAGGTTGTCTAATCAACTGCATAATATGTCTGATACCGAGCATCATGCCGCTCATCAAAATCAGGGTGGGCACCAGAGCAACCAGGTTGACCCGCCCTAGATAAGCCAGGCTTACACCATAAGAAGAAGAAAAAATTGTATGAGATCCGGTATAGACAAAATGTGCCCAGTAATCCCCCCAGGTTTCGGAAAACAAGACCGGAACCAAATGGTTAGCAAAAGCTGGATAAACCGGAGAACTGAAAAGCTGATCCAATCCAATACCAACATAAAATGTCACAGGCTGATTTGTGAGGGCAAACACTGGG
Source organism: uncultured Chloroflexaceae bacterium (assembly GCA_937141995.1). Classification (GTDB taxonomy): domain Bacteria; phylum Chloroflexota; class Chloroflexia; order Chloroflexales; family Chloroflexaceae; genus CAKZQX01. The sequence goes on from CAKZQX010001090.1 coordinate 1,669, forward strand.
GATGATGTACGGTTGAATGCTAATGGACTACCATAATGCCATGCCAGAAACGCATAAAACCACCCCCCAATAAATAAGGCCAGACAGAGCCCGTGTATTACGGTACGTGTCAGTGAATGAGCATAACTACCCCAGCGTGAACGTATCAGCAGAACCCATAAGCCAAGAGATGGAAACAACAATAAGCCCCATTGACGGCTCAAAGCCAACAATCCCAGAACCAGGCCCAATAACCAGAATCGGTTTTTACAATTACTGGCCTCCTGAGCGTAGAGAAGCGTGCTTACTTGATAGATAACTATCACTGTCAGAAATGCAACTAAAGGTTCACCGCGAACAAACGCGAAACTCTTATAGTAGACTGGTAGTATGCCGATAGATGCAAGCGTACCAAACTTGAACTCAGTGTTACCTGGATATATGATATCACAAATCTTTAGCAAGTAAAAAGTCAAACCTAATGAGAAAAGTACATTTTGAAACTGTCCGGCTTTAGTGGCTATATCTATAGACAGCATATCCCGGTCGGTGAACGTGGAAATTGAAGTCAAAAAGAAATACATCAATGCCGGAAAGACATATGGTAACGGTGGTGAGAAAAAGGACCTACTAGTTTCCGGATCAGGCAGGTGTAATGTCCCCAATGCTGCAATATAGGGCATATGTCCATCCAACGTATCGTAACCGACACGGTGAAAATGGAACAGTGCATTAAACAGAACAAGACCGTTGATCAGACAGAATAGAGCCAACAACGGTTTATTGAGATTCATATTTACCTGAAACGGTGTCATCAATGAAGTCTTGAGCCGAGAGAAAGCCATTTGCTTATGTATGATTCTATCAATGTTTTGACACTTAATCCATATCCATAGCGCGAACAAGTGCCTCTTCCTAAATGCAAGCAAAAATCTTGTACCGGAAAGTCGCACAATCGATATCCACGCCGCTGAGCGGCATACATATTTCGCAGACATGGCGAACCATGATGAATGAAACGTGTGAGTGTCAGATACTTTGCCCGATCCAGAAGCATCATCGCCGGGTGAATATAATGTGTATAGCATCTGGTACCTGGCAGTAGATCAAATCCAAAGCGATCCATAAAGCGCAAACTTCCAACCGCGTAAGTATCCGGATTAGAAAATTGAGCAAGCATTGCTTCCAGGAACCCCGTTCTCAGCACAGCACTATCTGAATCAAGTGTGAATACATAGCGTGTGTTACTTGCTACTATCCCCTGGTGCATCGCTGGACCATGATACCGGTTTTTATAGTTAAAAATACCGGATACATTACCATGACGAGCTACAACCGTACGAAGATAGTCCGTTGAACTGTCATGTGAGCCATTGTCAATGAGGATCAGGCGC
>CAKZQX010001091.1 GCA_937141995.1 uncultured Chloroflexaceae bacterium
CCCGGAGGGCCGTAACCAGCCCACCATCAACCAGGCGCTGCCCCTGGGCCAGCAGCCGCGCTCCCACCAGGCGCAGCAGATCATGGCGATTCAGACGATTCAGGCGACGGTTCAACCCCTGCGCGCCGCTCATCAGGCCGCCTCCGCCTGCAGTTCCGTTGCATCGAGGATGGTGTAGCGGTAGCCCTGCTCGGTCAGGAACATCTGCCGGTTGGCGGCAAAGTCCTGGTCACGGCTGTCGCGCGTCACCAGCGTGTAGAAGTAGGCCGGCAGGCCATCGGCTTTGGGCCGCAGCACCCGCCCCAACCGCTGCGCCTCTTCCTGCCGCGAGCCAAAGGTGCCGCTGACCTGGATGGCAACATTCGCGTCGGGCAGGTCAATCGCAAAGTTGGCAACCTTGGAGACAATCAGGACCGGCACCTCGCCATTTTTGAAGGCGGCGTAGAGCTTCTCGCGCTCGCTCGTTTTAGTTTTGCCAGTGATGATTGGTGCGCCGGTACGCCGCGCCAGTTGCTTCAACTGGTCAATATACTGCCCAATCACCAGCACATGATCGCCGCGATGCCGCCGGAGCAGCGTATCGACCATGTCCAGTTTGGCGGGATTCTCGGCGGCAATACGGTACTGCACACGGCTATCCTCGGCCAGGGCATACTCCATGCGCTGCTCCTGGCTCAGATTCAGGCGAATCTCGGTACAGATCGCCTCGGCAATCCAGCCGCTCCGCTCCAGATCGCGCCAGGGCACATCATACTTCTTGGGGCCGATCAGCGAGAAAACATCGGTTTCGCGCCCATCCTCGCGCACCAGGGTAGCGGTCAGACCCAGCCGACGGCGCGCCTGAATTTCGGCGGTGATGCGGAAGATCGGGGCCGGGAGCAGATGCACCTCGTCGTAGATGATCAGGCCCCAGTCCTGCGCATTGAACAGGTGAAAATGGGGAAACTCGCCATCGCCGTTGTTGCCGTTGCGGGAGGGACGATAGGTCAGCATCTGGTAGGTAGTCAGCGTCACCGGGCGGATCTCTTTTTTCTCACCGGTATACTCGCCAATCTGATCCGCCGTGAGCGTGGTCTTGTCGAGCAACTCGGTGATCCACTGACGCACGGCAACCGTGTTGGGGCAGAGGATCAGGGTGCGCGTGGCAAGCTCGTTGATCACCCCGATGCCGACAACGGTTTTGCCCGCGCCGCAGGGCAGCACAATCACGCCGGAACCGCCACGACTGCTGCCGCCCTCGTAGAAGCGCACTACCGCCTCATGCTGGTAATTGCGCAGCGCGAAGGGCTGCCCGCCGGCCGTGGGCGAACAGATCTCCACCGGCAGCGCTTCCCCGCTGACATAGCCTGCCAGGTCTTCGGCGGGAAAGCCCAGATGCACCAGCGCCTGCTTGAGATGCCCTCGGGCCGCGCTGTTGACCAGAAGGGTATGCTCGTCCAGTTGCGCTTCCAGGTAGGGCCGGCACTGCTTGTTATTCCAGACCTGGGTCAGCAGGGGGATATCCTGGCTGTGGAGCACCAGCGCGCCGCTGTCACGACGCAGCAACTGAAGCCGCCCGTAGCGCCCCATGTACTCGCGAATGTCGGCAACAATATTGTCGGGAATGTCGAACTTGGCATACTGCTGTAGTGCCGCGACAATCGCATCGGGCGGATGGTCGGCGGCAGCAGCATTCCAGAGCGAGAGCGGCGTAATCTGGTAGGTGTGGATAAACTCGGGTGATTTGACCAGTTCGGCGAACCCGGCCAGAGCATCGCGGGCGGCTTCGTATTGGGGATTATGCACTTCCAGTAGAACGCTGCGGTCACTCTGGACAATCAGCGGATTCTCAGGTGTGTATGGCATTACGGAATATTTTGCTCCTACTCAAACTTATCGATTTATGCCGGGGGGCGCGCTACGCTACCTCGCACATGCCGAGAGCGCGGAAAATGGTGATTGTAGCTACGCCGGGTATGTAAGCTTCATTATAACATGCGTTGCGCGGCGGGATTCCGGTCCACGAACGCCGCGAAGTGAGCGAAACTGCCCGCTCTGACCTGCGTTAAGTGGCGATGCATGTGGAAGCCGTCCTGGTACTACAACAAGATTTCTCTGTCACCGCAGAGACGCAGAGGGCGCAGCGATGACCAACATCGGATAGATGGATTAGCGTGCTCTGTGGCTTCGGCACGCCTGGGTTTAGCAAATCCTCCTTATGAATGTTGAATTTTTAATCCGAACATCACTAATCAGGAGTCCCGGCTTCAGCCGGATCAGGCGTTCCCGGCAGTGTACCGCTGCCCTGGCAGGCATTCGACCGGCTAAAGCCGGGACTCCAGTACGTCACATATCCGGACTATTTTTTCAAACTTCATAATCCGGAATTCCTGGACATTATAATATCCGGACTATACAGGAACCCCGCCGGGTTCGGTGCGAGAACAGCGATCAGGACTTAACTCCTACCCGCCGTTAGCCCATCTCACCTATGGCAGGACACGAATGAAGAGCTATTGTTATGACAAGTTGTAGTAGGATATAGTAGAGACAGAAACAGACTGCAACACGAGAGTCGTATCGTCACATATAGTAGTTCCATTGTTGTTAGTTATTATTGTTCACGCGGTACGGCTCTCCGGCGCAACAATCTATCCTCCTCCTCGGTTCTCGCCCCGGAATTGCCAGGCAACTCCGGGGCGAGGCTTTTGTGGTACCTCTTACATGCACGAGTTACGCGGTTACGAACCCGGAAGGGTCTTGCGCCTCCGGCAGGGCGGAAGATTCTATCTTTTTTCACAAAAAATTTGCACTGCGTGCAAATTTTTTGTGAAAAAAGAAAAAGTACCATGCTGCCGCAGGCGAATCGGGCCATTACCGTGCGCAAACACCCAGTTTGCCGACCCACCGCGTAACTCGTGTTACATGGATGCTCATACCAAGTTGCATTTTGACGTACCATAGTACATTTCCACTTGGCGCATCAGGACGCACTGGAATGAGGTGGAATGTTGTACTCCAGAACACAAATTGGTATCAGGGTTGCCGGAAGCCGACAACCCGTACCGTATGCCAGATTTCGATGAACTCGTCGCGGATGTCGTTGGGATCTTCCGGGTTCTGGAACTGGCAGCGGGCCTTGTAGCCGCCTTCATAGGTGATGTGCGGATCGCCAGATG
>CAKZQX010001092.1 GCA_937141995.1 uncultured Chloroflexaceae bacterium
TAGCGCCATGCAGCGTCACCGCGTTGATCAGGGCAACAGCGGCAAGACAGAGCGCCACCGCGCCGCAGAAGAGCCAGCGATACGGCACATCCAGGCTTGCGTTTATGTCAAGTAGGACCACCTTATTCATCGCCACAGCGACGGCGGTAATCCCCACCACTAGCGGCAGATGTGCATAGATCCAGGTGAAGGCCCGCCCGGCGCGAATCGTCGCCTCCGGAATATTGTCAAAGTAGAGCCACCAGAGACTCCCGGCAATCGCCAGACCCAGCGCCCCGAATACCAGGGTACTCCAGGCCACCGGCTCGCCCGCCAGCGTCCCCACCACCTTCACAAAGGACTCGCCCAGCACAATCATCGTGAAGAGGGCAAACCGCTCCATCATATGGTGGCGCGACGGTGGCAGTCGGTTCACATGCCGCCGGGTAGCCGGGTTGAGCGGCACCAGAAAATCCACCAGCATCCCAACGATCCAGAGGCCATAGCGCAGCGGCATCGGCACAAACGCCGCCACCAGCCAGATCACCGCCGAGAGGCTAAACCCGATGGCGTAGTGGCGGGCCAGCGGACGGGCATGGCCTGCGCGGGCGGGCACCTGCAGAAACAACAGCACCAGCACAATCCGCACGCCGACATAGGCCAGAGCAAACCCACTGACCCCCGGCGCAAAAGCGGTCGGGATATTAATCGCCAGCGCTGCCACCGCAAACATCTGGATAAAGATCAGGCTGCGATGCCGGACATCGTCTCGCAAGAAACGATTGGCATAAAAGGTTACGCCCATCCAGGACCACCAGACCGGCAAAAAGAGCGCGATGAACTCAAAGAAGCCGATCCAGGAAACATGATGGCTGAGCAGATCACCGAGTTGAATAATTGTGGCAACATAGACCAGGTCATAAAAGAGTTCCAGCCATGAGACCCGCCGGCCTGGCGCATGCTCGCCGGCGACGGCAGAACTGGGCTGCATGTTCACGCTCATCACTACTCCTCGTGTTCATTTCATTCACGCCGGGCTGATTTAGGCGGCTTTATTCCAGAATAGCAGGCCCGCGCCGGGGAAACCAGGGAAGTTTGGTGTAGTCGAACTAAGGGAATACCGTAGACCGGAGGTGAGGAGGAGCAGCGCGCAGGTAGCCAGTAGGGTGCATTTGATGCACCGCTCGACTGCCGGGTGCGGAAACCGCTCCCTACTGACTGGCGGGTGCGGGGAACGCACCCTACGGACTGATGAAGTTTGAAAAAAGGCCCGGATATGTGACTCACGGGAATCCCGGCTTATGAACGTTGAGAAAATAGTCCGGATATACCATCCGGGAGTCCCGGCTTGAGCCAGTTGGATGCCTGCCAAGGCTGCGGCATACTGGCGGGAACGCCCGATCCGGCTGAAGCCGGGACTCCCGATCTGTAATGTTCGGATTAAAAATTCAATCTTCATAAGCCGGTTAGATGTTGTCGTTCCGTTGGAACATGTTCGGTAGGAACGCGCAGACGTGTATCCGCAACCCATCCTGATAGGGAACGTCCCGACAGACCGATCACGCCGCCGGCGACTCTTCCGGGATCCAGCGGGCCGCCAGCATCGTAATATCATCAAACTGGTCGGCGCTGGCGATGTGGGCCTGCAGATGCCCTTCAAAGCGGTTGAGCAGGGCCGCCGCCGAGGGTGCGGGTTGCGCCAGTAACTGTTGCACGCGCGGTTCACCAAAGAACTCCCGCTCCGGGTTGCGCGCATCGGTAACACCATCGGTGTAGCAGAAGAGCGTATCACCCGGATCAAGCTGCGCATGCGCAATCTCAAAGCTGACATCGGGGAATAACCCGACTGCCGGGCCGGTGGGAGCCAGCCGCTCCTTGAGCACGCCTTCCGGACTCACGATAGCCGGTGGCGAGTGCCCGCCGTTGACATAGATCAGCGCGCCGGTCAGCGGATCGAGTACGCCGAAGAAGAGCGTGACAAACATATTCATCTCGAGATGATTGGTCGTGATATAGTTGTTGGTCAGGGTCATCGCATTCTTCAGGGCGGCGGCACCAATAGACGGCATGGTCTGGCGGCCGGTGGACTTAGAGCGGCTGCGCACACGG
>CAKZQX010001093.1 GCA_937141995.1 uncultured Chloroflexaceae bacterium
GACAGCGGCCCGAAGAGGTAACGCTGTTTGAGTCGCAGGGTATCGCCCTCTGGGATATTGCGCTGGCGGGAACGGTTTACGAGCGGGCACAGGCGGCGGATGTGGGCCAACTCCTCGCCTTTGGCGAACTGGGTGCCGAATAGCTGCCCGGATCGGTGGCCTACGCCGGGAGTGGCGCGCCTTCAACTGTGATCCGGCCTGGCCGGCCCTCGGCTCCGTCGATGCTGATGTGTGCCGGGATAAAGCGCTGGATGATCGGCGCATTGGTCAGCAGATGCAGCGAAACCTGGCTGGTGCGAAATTGCGAGCGCCCTGCGGTTAGCGCCAGCGGCAGCAAGAGTTGGTCGGCGAGATGCGGATCGACCGGGGCGGCGGCAGCGTGGTACGCCAGCAACTCCTGGCAGGCTTCGTCGGCAACCTTGTCGGAGGGTTTGCCCTTTGCGCCCAGGGCCGCGAATCCCGCCACTGCCTGATCATATGTGGCGACGAGGAACAGCCCCGCTCCCGGTCCAGCGCCCTTCGCGCGGTGGGGTGTCAACCGGGCGGGTAATCCGGCTCCGGTCAGCACATTGCCGGCGCGGTTGGCAATCCGCTGGGCAATATCGGCCGGGAGGTTGCAGGCGATAGCGCGCCCCTGCACCTGCTGGAGTTCGCCACGCTCCTCCAGGGTGAGGGGCGTGAGCGGCAGCTTCACCGGCTCAATCCTCGCGCTGATCTGCCCGTTACCGACCGGGTAGAAGCCCCAGGCATCCAGGTGGCAGTCGGCGCGGAAGCCCAATCGGGCCAGCGTCGGCAGGTAGACCTGCTCCAGATAATCGAACGGCGGGCTCCAGGCAACGTGCGTGCCGCCACGCAACGTCAGATGGCTGGTCGCTCCGGCGAAGGCTAGCGGTAGCAGCAGCGTCTGCAAGATCAGTGTCACCGACCCGGCGCTACCCTGTTGGGCACTCTCCGCAACATCGACATGATACGCGCCGGGGCGCGGGCGCTCACGCGGCTCAAACGTAATTGTTGTTGCGCCAACCGCCGCACCCTGAACTGCGGCATCGCAGATGCGGGCCGTGGCAAGCACCCCCGCCAGATGTTGCGGAGCCAGGCCCGGATTACGCCGCCCTGCGCGAATGCGGTCGATACGCGTGGGTTGCCCGGTCAACGCGGACAGCGCGAGCGCGGTGCGCAACACCTGCCCGCCGCCTTCCCCGTACGAACCATCAATTTCGATCAGTGATTGCGAATTCATATTACTGTGGCCGGTGTTGTTCAATCCAGGTGACGGCATATTCAACCAGCAGGCGTTGGGGCATGAGCAGGGCTGTGGCCGCTGCAACCTGTTCCTGGCGTACCAGACCGGTGTCACGGGCAAAGCCGGTGCCAATCAGATGAAAATCGCCCGAGTCAAGCTCAATATCCGAGAATGTAACCCACTGTCGCTGCCCGGCACGAATCAGGGGTGCGCCGGACGTAACCACCCGTTTCTCGGCATAGGCTGCGCGGTATTCTGCCAGGTGCAACGAGGTGTTTGTATTATGCCCCACACCAAGCAGCAGCACCCAGCCATTCAGTTTGTTGATGCGCGCGAGTGGCGAGGTCTCGCCCAGGCTATACTCCAGCGCATGCTCCGCGACAATAGTGTCGGCATGCAGCCCCCGGGCAGCAAAGGAGACCTGCGGGTGATTGCTCCGCTGTACGTCGGATTGATTGCGGAAGCATTCCGGGATCACGCCCATCTCGCGTGAGGGCGTCAGATCCGCATCAAAGGCGGGCATATGCTGCCGGATCACGCGCCACCATGATTTGGGGACGGGGGGGGCGCTCCAGGTGGCCGGGTCGGATAGATCCGCAGAGTGGGTCGGCATCACCAGCGTTCCCTCTGGCCCGATCACATGCTCAAGCGCGTGGATCACCGCTACTGCTCCCCCACATACCCAGCCGAGCGCGCTCAACGACGAGTGAACCAGCAGAGTCATACCTGCCGTAACCCCCAGGGATGCCAGATCTCTGCTCAGGGAAGCAATGGTCGCCGGTTGACCATAGGTGCGCTGGATAGCGTAATACTCGCTCATTGATCTGCCCATCTCAGAGTAGTACGTGGACGAATAGTAATTGTTGTGGAGATGATAAAGCGCGGGTTATAAGCTACCCGCGCTACAGTCTGGGGAAAACCTGGTGCCAAGACCCGGGCTCGAACCGGGGACCCCAGCATTTTCAGTGCTGTGCTCTACCAACTGAGCTATCTTGGCCCATTTCCGGGCTACCGACTGGTGGGCGATGACGGGCTCGAACCGCCGACTCCCTCGGTGTAAGCGAGGTGCTCTACCAACTGAGCTAATCGCCCTGGTGCCGAGAGTGGGACTTGAACCCACACGAGCTAAAGCGCTCACTAGGCCCTCAACCTAGCGCGTCTGCCGATTCCGCCATCTCGGCGCGGTTGATCGTACTCAGCAAATTATAGTCATAACTGTGGGTCTTGTCAACTAAAATGTGCGGATGTTGCGCCAATTTTGCCGATTCGTCCGCTGTCTGCCGTGTGTGTCATCCACTAACAAGCGTTCCGTGACCGGGTGCGTGACCTGGTAGTGCCACCTTCAGGCGGGTTCGGGTCAATATGACGAACTGTCAAAAGTGACGCGGTCCTCGTTTAGAAGCAGATATCGCCTCCGGCAGAGCGCAAGACAACTTCCTTTTTGGGAAAAATATGGCTCGGAGAGCCATATTTTTCCCAAAAAGACTGGAAAGGGACCATCTTTTCACACAACATTTGCTCTGAAAGACTGTCTGAAAAGGTGGTTTGCGTCGGTCCCACGGCATGCTGGTTGCCCTG
>CAKZQX010001094.1 GCA_937141995.1 uncultured Chloroflexaceae bacterium
CGGTCGGTATGGACAAGGCGCTGATGAAGGCGGCCTTCGCGGCAGCAGATCTGCCCCTGCTGCCCTGGTCGCTGGTGCGCCGTATGGATTGGCAACGCAACCCGGAGCAGATTTACGCGCAGATTGAAACGCAGTTAGACTACCCGCTGTTCGTTAAGCCGGCGAATATGGGCAGCAGCGTCGGGATTAGCAAAGCATGCGACCGGGCCGGCCTGGAGGCCGCCCTGGCAGAAGCCGCCCGCTACGACCGGCGGATTGTGGTAGAGCAAGGCATTCCCGCCCGCGAGATCGAGGTGAGTGTTCTGGGCAATGACGAGCCGGAAGTCAGTCTGCCCGGTGAGGTGACGCCCTCGGGCGAGTGGTACGACTATGCGGCCAAATACCTGAGCGGGCAGTCGGCGATTACCATCCCGGCCCCCCTCAGCGCCGAGCAGACAGAAATGGTACGGTCACTTGCGCGCCGGGCATTTATTGCCGTTGATGGATCGGGGTTAGCCCGGATCGACTTCCTGCTCGACAAGGAGAGCGGCGCGCTCTGGCTCAACGAGATTAACACCATGCCGGGCTTCACCTCCATCAGCATGTATGCCAAGATGTGGGCCGCCAGTGGCCTGGCGTACAGCGCGCTGCTGGATCGGCTGATTGAGTTTGCTCTGGAACGGGCGACAAGGTAACAGGTTAACAGTCAGGAATCAACGATCAGGAATCTCTCTTCTTTTACATCCTCTTTCATCTCCTGATCCTTGCACATAATGCGACCAGTAGATTACAAATCGACAACCGCACAAAAGCGTACGCCGGCACGTCAGCCAAAACGTGCGAATTCTCGCCGTGAGCGCAGCAGTCCCCAGGCGCGACCCGGGCTGCGGCGGACCCTGTTGGAGTTGATCAAGTCGGGCCAACTCTTGAGCTTTTGTCTCTTTCTCGTGACAATGTGGGTGCTCTACCATCTGTTCACCTCGCCCCAGTTCAATATTCAGGCGGTGGACGTGCATGGGAATAATGCGCTCAAGACCGAGATTATTGTTGAGATGTCGGGCCTGCAGGGTGTGCCGATCTGGTTTGTCAACGCTGATGCAGTCGCCCAGCGGTTGCTCCAGAATGCCTATGTGGAGCAGGTGAGCGTAAATGTAACGCTGCCGGATCATGCCAGCATCGGCATTGCCGAGCGAAAACCGGAGGTGCGCTGGCAACTCAACGGCATGCACTATCTGGTAGACAGCAGCGGCGTGGTGCTTGATGTTGCGCAGGCTCCCCCGGAACCGGGGACGCTGGTTATTATGGACACGACCGTGCATAATCTCGAACCGGGGAACTGGGTGGATGCGGATGCGATTCAGCTTGCACAAGTACTGGCGTTGCGTCTGCCGAGTGAACTTGACTTCATGCCTGCCGGCATTGGATGGGATATTGGCCTGGGTGTCTTCATTACATCGGATAGCGGTCAGAAGATTATTTTTGGACAGTCAGACAATCTTGACCGTAAACTGGCGGTTCTGAATTTCCTGCTCAACGATGGAACTGCGTTTACCTATTTGGATCTACGACCATCCAATCCTTTTTACCAGAATTCAAGCGCCGATAGTCAGTAATCAATCGTCGGTAGCTCAATGCCTGCTTCCTGGTTACGATCACTGGCTATTGACGAAGAGAGAAGGTTATGCAAAGAACCATCGTCGGCATTGATGTCGGAACGACGAAGGTCTGCACCATTGTCGCACAGGTAAAAGATAGTGGCAGAGTGAATATTCTTGGTGTTGGTTTAACTCCTAGTAAAGGCCTGGACCGAGGGGTCGTCGTCAACATCGATGATGCAATAAATGCTATCTCCAACAGTGTCGAGAAAGCCGAACGACTCAGCGGTTACCGCATTGGGACGGCTTTCGTTGGGGTAGCCGGGCGACATATCTCTTCGCTCAACAGTCGGGGGGTCGTGGCAATCGGTCGGCCTGATCACGAGATCACCCGGAATGATATTGCCCGCGCGGTGGAGGCAGCGCAGGCGGTAGCCCTCCCCACACAGCGCGAAGTTATTCATGTGATTCCGCGTGCCTATGTTGTTGATGGGCACGAAGGCATTCGTGACCCGGTCGGAATGAGCGGCTATCGCCTCGAAGTTGAGACCCACATTGTCACCGGCGAGGTGATGGCGATCCAGAATTTGATCAAGAGCGTGCAGCGGGCCGGGGTGGAGATTGATGACCTGGTGTTGCAACCCCTGGCTTCGGGCGAAGCTGTGCTGACTGAGGAGGACAAAGATCGGGGCGTGATGTTGGTGGATATCGGCGGAGGTACCACCGATATTGCAATCTTTATTCAAGGAGGTATCTGGCACACAAGTGTCATCCCGGTAGGCGGAAATCATTTTACCAATGACCTTGTGTATGTCTTGCATACGCCCCACAACACGGCTGAGTATCTGAAATTACGTTATGGCAGCGCCATTGGTGACGATATGCAAGACGATACGCTCATCGAAGCCGATACGCTTATGGCGGGGGAACAACAAAAGATTAGCCATACCGTGCTCAACCAGATTCTGCAGTCGCGGGCCGAGCAGATTGTGGAACTGCTCTACAACGAGATCCGGCGCAGTGGGTATGATGGCCTGTTGCCCGCCGGCATTGTGCTGACCGGGGGCTGTGCCCAACTGCCCCGCTTTGATGAGTTGATCCGCGAAATGCTCGGTATTCCCGTACGGGTGGGTGTGCCGACCGGGTTGACCGGCCTGGCGGATGCCATCGACAGTCCACCCTATGCCACGGGCGTCGGGTTGTTACGCTGGGGCGCGCGCCATGGCCAGGCGATGGCAACCCTTACCCAGTCCGGCACGGCGGAGCGGAATGGCGGCGGCTGGGGGAACGCATATGAGCGCGTGAAGAGTTGGCTGCGTGAGTTTTTACCATGATAATACAGGCAGCAGGCAGGGGGAATACCACCTTCTGATTGTTGCTTTCTGACTACTGATTTCTGAACTAAGGAGGATACGGCTTATGGTTGCATACAATAACACAGATCTGACGCTGGAGAATTTTGCGCAGATCAAGGTTGTGGGCGTTGGTGGTGGCGGTAGCAATGCCATTGATCGGATGATCGCCGAGGGCGTCCAGGGTATTGATTTTATTACCGTTAATACGGATGCTCAAGCATTGATGCATGCGCTCTCGCCTGTGCGCGTGCGGATTGGTGATAAGTTGACGCGCGGCCTGGGTAGCGGGGGCAACCCGGTAATCGGCCAGAAGGCCGCTGAGGAGAACCAGGAGGATCTCTACGAGCAACTCAAAGGCGCGGACATGGTCTTTATCGCGGCGGGTATGGGTGGTGGTACCGGTACGGGCGCATCACCGATTATTGCCGGGGTAGCCCAGGATATCGGTGCGCTGACTGTCGGCGTTGTCACGCGTCCCTTCACCTTCGAGGGTAACCATCGCCGCAAGATGGCCGAGCAGGGCATTGAGCAACTGCGCCCGGTGGTCGATACGCTGATTGTTATTCCTAATGATCGCCTGCTGCAAACCGCCAGCAAGAATACCTCGATGGTCGAAGCCTTCCAGATGGCCGACAGCGTGCTGCTGCACGGTATCCAGGGCATCTCCGACCTGATCACGCAGAGCGGTCTGATTAATGTTGACTTCGCCGACGTGAAGACCATTATGTCGCAGGCCGGTTCGGCGCTGATGGCAATCGGCCGGGGATCGGGTGACAACCGCATGGTCGATGCCGTCAACCAGGCGATTGCCAGCCCCTTACTCGAAGTTAGCATCGACGGCGCGAAGGGTGTCCTCTTCAATGTCACGGGTGGCGAGGATCTGGGTATCCTGGAAGTCTACGAGGCTGCCGATATCGTGGCGAAGGCGGTTGACCCGGATGCCAACATTATCGTCGGCGCGGTGATCGACCCGAACCACGCGCCGGGTGAGGTGCAGATTACGCTGATTGCGACGGGGTTCGACCTGACAAAACCTAATGTGCAGCGCAACCGCTCCTACCCGGCGGGTGCGTCGCCGGCCGTTCCGCAGAATCAGCAGCCGCAGCCGGCTCCTGTCCAGGCCCAGCCACAGCCACAACCACAGCCGCAGCCACAGCCGCAGCCGCAGCCGCAGCCGCCCCGGCAGCCCCAGCCAAGCCGGGCCATGCCGAACTTCGGAAGCAGCGATGACCTGGACATTCCGCCCTTCCTGCGGAACCGCAACCGGGGACGCTAAACTAGTTCTTATCGTTTTCTTGACAAACAGTTCAGGGCGATTATAATTTACTTCCCTTTACAACGGGGAGGGGGCAAAGCCCTCTCCCCGTTGTTGCCCTACGGCGTTCGTACGATGTTGCGCCGTAGCAAGCAGACGAAGGGAGTGTAAATCATTTCTGTTCTTGTATTGTCGGAAGATGAGGTTAGTGTGCCTGAGTAGTGGAGCCCCCCTATGAAACCACGCCGCTGGTACAGCAGTCCGGAAGTCAATCCTACCCCGCAGTTACCGCCGGTGTGTCCCAACGTTTGCCAGTTACATCTGCGCTACACCGGCAAAATTCGCGTCGAGCACGGCCCGGTCCTCAAACAGAGACCGGGTCGTGCTTTTTAAGTTGACAACCCTCTCCAGTAGCCGTACCATGTATTAACGAAGCGTTAATATCGGCCCATACTATCCTGTTGCGGTGAAAGGTATGCGATGACGGTAGCGAGCGGTGCGCTCCCGCGCTTACCCAGGCGTGTGAGCATTCGCGAAGTGGGGCCGCGTGATGGGCTGCAAAACGAAGCAATCATCCTGGCAACGGACGATAAGCTGCGCCTGATCAATGCACTCGCGGCCACCGGCCTGACCTGGATTGAGGTCGGGTCGTTTGTGCATCCCCAGCGTGTCCCGCAGATGGCCGATACCGCCATGGTATGCGCCCGCCTGCCGCGCCGTTCGGGTATCACCTACAGCGTAATTGCGCCCAATGTCACAGGTGCGCGCCGCGCACTGGAGGCCGGGATTGATAGTGTGGAAGTCTTCCTCAGCGCCAGCGAAAGCCATAACCAGCGCAATCTCAATATGGATATCGCCCAGTCGTTACGCACCGTCACTGCGATGGCGGCGCTCTTGCGTGAGGCGGGGCACCCCTTTCAGGCAACGCTGTCGGTGGCGTTTGGCTGTCCCTTCGAGGGCGCTGTGCCGCTGGAACGGGTACTGGAGTTGTGTGGTCATCTGCTGGATCTGGGGATTGCGCAACTGACGCTGGCCGATACGGCCGGGATGGCGCATCCCCGGTTGATCCAGCAGCTCGGGTGGGCGTTTCACGAACGCTTCCCCCGTCACCGGCTGCGCCTGCATCTGCATAATGCGCACGGCGCGGGGTTAGCCAATGTGCTGGCGGCTCTCCAGATCGGTGTTACCGCCTTTGACAGCAGCATCGGTGGTATCGGTGGTTGCCCGATAGCGCCCGGTGCGCCCGGCAATCTCTGCACCGAAGATCTGGTACATATGTTGCATGCAATGGACATTGACACGGGAATAGACCTCCACGCGCTGATAGACTGCACCCGCATGCTGGAGCATCTGCTTGGCCGCGAAGTGCCGGGCCAGACAATCAAGGCGGGAGTATGTACGCATCTTACGGGGTAGCCGGTAGACCAATGTACATTCACATCGGCGAGAGCAAGGCGCAGGTTGCCGCCCAATTGATATTGTTGAGAGCATGCCCGGTTCGATCTTGACGAAACGGCGTGATTACAATATTGTTATGGCAAGATCTACGAGTAGTGTTAGTAGAAGCAGGTGCAGCTATGACTGTCCTCCCACCACTCCGCTTCGCTGTATGTATCGAGACGATCTTTCGTGATGTGCCCTTCGAGCAGCGGCTCGAACATATCATGGCCCAGGGGTTTTCGGCGTTTGAATTCTGGCAGCGCGATGGCAAGGATATGAACATCACGCTGGCGCTGAAAATGGCCCTGCGGCTCGATGTCTGTGCCTTTGTGGGCAGCACCGCTGCGTTGACCGATCCGGCCCAACGCTCCAAATTCCTCGATGATATTACTCGGGCCGCCGGTCTGGCCGTCGATATGTCCTGCGAAAACCTGATTGTCTATAGCGGCCCCGCAATGCGCAATGTGCCGCGCATCCGGCAGCGCGAGAGTATTATTGAGGGGTTGCGCGAAGCGGCCCTGATTGCCGCCGATGCCGATGTGCGATTGGTGCTGGAGCCGCTTAACCGCATTGAACATCCGGAAAATTTCCTCTACTCCTCCGACGAAGGCTTTGAGATTATTCGTGCGGTCAATAATCCGCATGTGCGCCTGCTCTTTAACATCTATCATCAGCAGATTAGCGAGGGGAATCTCAGCATGCGCCTCTGTGAGAACATGAACCTGATTGGTCATATTCATGTGGCGGATGTACCGGGTCGTCATGAGCCCGGCACGGGTGAGATCAACTATGAGCATATTTTTGGTCTGCTGCGCGAGCAAGGGTATCGCGGCTATGTCGGCCTGGAGTATATTCCTCTGGTCGACTCGGGGGCCGGCCTGCGCGCCGTTCGGGCCATGAGTCAGTAACAGGAGGTACGCGGTCGTTGACCCGACGGCAGATTCCGCCTCCGGCAGGGCGGAAGATCTCATCCTTGTTCACCCAAATGTTTGCACATTGTGCAAACATTTGGGTGAACAAGAAAAACAGTACCATCTGTCAGTAACGGTTCAAGAACAGTCAGAGATTTGCGGTGCTCTCCGGTTGATGCCCGGCAACCGGCTCATGGGACGTTTGCCGGGGTCGGGCCTGGCGTCCCGGTAGGGTCAGTGCCAGCAGCGCCGCTATCCCGCCACACCAGGCAACCACTTGCATGACCGTCGGCAGGCTATACCAGTCCGCCGCAATGCCGACGAGCCATGCGCCAAATGCTCCCGACGCAAAGGTGAAGCCCAGGATCAGCCCCGCCGCGAAGCGCTGCCCCATCGGGAGCAGTTGCTGGGCATGCACCACCAGTACGCTATGCTGGCCCCCCACCAGAAAGCCCGCCAGGGCTGCTCCCAGAAAGATCAACGGTAGCCAGGGGACATGCAGGCAGAGCAGACCGGCGGGAACACTGAACAGCAGTGGAAGCACGGTGGCGGCGCGCAGGCCCAGCCGGTCGGCCACACTGCCCATCACGATATTGCCGATTGCCGCCGCCCCCATAAATGTCCCGGCCAGAATGCCAAAGATTACCGGATCCCAGCCCCGATCAGCAAAGAGCTTTGGCAGAAATGACTGGTACGCGGTCTGGATCGAGGAGCGTACCGCGACCAGCAGCATAAATGCCGGCACAGCCACACTCAACCAGCGCGCAATGCCCCGTTTCAATGCCGGGCCTGACAGTTGTTTATCGTCTGGTGACGGCTGTATCTCGGGTAGCGGAAACGGCATATTCCGCACCGTAAACAGCAGTCCCGCCGGGATGAGGGCCAGCATTGCCAGCGGCAGCACGCCCAGACTGCCGATACGCCCCAGCAACAGACCGCCGATCATCGGGCCCAGCGCCAGGCCCATCTGCCCGCCGAAGAAAAAGACGGCGGTCGCACTGTTAGCACGATCAGGAACGGCTGCCGCCGCGCTCGCCGTACCGATCGGGTGAAACAATCCGCTTCCCAGCGGCGCAATCGCAAAACAGAGCAGCAGCACAATCCAGTTCTGCACCAGTGCCACCACGCCGAAGAAGAGTGCCAGCCAGGCCACCCCCAAACTTGCCAGCAGCACCGCCCGGTTGGGCATACGATCTGCCAGCCAGCCAAACAGTGGTTGCGAGAGGGCATTCATCAGCAGGTAAAGCGTCAGCGCAAAGCCAATCTGCGCATTGGACAGCAGCAGCGGCCCGGCCAGCACCGCCAGCAGCACCGCCCCCAGGCTGTTCAGGGTATCCACCGCAAAATGGCTCCCAACCACGGCAAGATAGAGCCGACTTCGTAACATCTGGTTCTCCTACTACGGCCTGCGCTCAAACAACACCTTTCCCCCGACGATTGTCATATTTACCGTGACTGCATGCAGGTCTTCCGGGCGGATCGCAAAGGGATCAACCGCGAGAATTGCCAGGTCGGCCAGCATGCCCGGCGCAAGCATCCCCTTGATGCCGGTCTCCCCACTTGCCATGGCTGGACCAATACAGCAGGCGTGCAGCGTATCCGCCAGACTCAGGCGCTGGCTGGGATACCAACCCTCCTCCGGCGTGCCGTCGGGACGTTGTCGCGTCACCGCCGCATGAATACCCGGCCAGGGATTGAGCGGCTCCACCGGCGCATCCGAGCCGAAGGCCAGCACCGTTCCCGCCGACTTGAGTGCCTGCCAGGCATACGCCGTTCTACAGCGCGCTCCCCAGAGTCGTTCCGCCACCTGTATGTCACTGGTGGCATGTGCCGGCTGCATCGACGCCACAACACCTAACGCAGCGAACCGCCCGATATCCTCGGGATGCAGTACCTGGGCATGCTCAATTCGATTGGGCAATGCTGGAGCACTGGCACCGGGAGAACTGCGGACTGAAGAACCAGGAACCGATTGTTGATTCTGCTGTTCTGGTTGCTGCTGCGTTTTTGCAATCGCGTCAAGCACCTTGCGATTGGCCGCGTCACCAATCGCATGCACCACAACACTGATCCCCCCGGCGTAGGCCTGCCGGATCAGCGTATTCAACGCTGCTTCCGGGAACATGGCGATACCCCGGCCGGCGCGCCCGGTGTAGGGTTCAAGCATCTCGGCCGTTTCGGAGCCGAGCGAGCCGTCAGCAAAGATTTTCAGGCCACCGATGCGCAGCCAGTGATCCCCCAGCCCGCTACGCAGTCCCAGTGCCAGGGCCGCATCCAGATCCGGGCAGGCCAGATGCGCCAGGCAGCGCAACTGCAACTTGCCCTGGCTATAGAGGATCTGCAGATCGCGCAGGGTTTCACGACCATCGCTGCTGATCGGGCTGGGCGGAATATGCACACTGGTCAGGCCATAGCTCAACGCTTCCGCCTGGGCCAGCCGCAGTGCCGCCAGCCGCTCTGCCGGGGTGGGGGTGGGAACAACGCGGCGTACAAGCTCTTGCGCGCCCTCCAGCAGGATGCCGGTTGCGTTTCCCTGCGGATCGCGTTGAATAACGCCATCTGGTGGATCGGGGGTGGTGTCGTCAATCCCTGCCAGGGCCAGCGCCTGGCTATTTACCCAGATCGAATGCCCATCCCGGCGGACAAGAATTGCCGGACGGTCAGGGCAAACCCGGTCCAGGTCAGCGCGAGTGGGCCAGTGCCCGCCCCACCGACCATGGTTCCAGCCACCGCCCTGCAACCAGGCTCCCGGCGGCAGCGTGGCTACCTTCGCTGCAATTTGCGCCAGGGCCGCCTCCAGCGTGACGACGTTGCTCAGACGCACCCGCTGCAGCGCCAACCCATGCCAGGTGAAATGTACATGCGCATCGGTTAGACCAGGAATTACTGCCTGCCCTGCCAGATCAATCTCCGGGGCTGCATGACCCGCTGCGGCGCGAACCTCTTGCAGATCGCCTACTGCCAGTATGCGGTCATCACGGATGGCGAGTGCTGTCGCATGCGGTTGCGCCGGATTGAGCGTGTAAATCAATCCATTATAAAGTAAAAGATTTTTCATGGAATTGTCGTACAAAAAGAGAAGCGAAAACAGGAAATGTGACACCAGTACAGTCCTGTTTCCGTTCAACTTCGGCAAATAGAATACGGCAC
>CAKZQX010001095.1 GCA_937141995.1 uncultured Chloroflexaceae bacterium
GGCCCGGCATGGTACACATCATGGCACAGACGCCAAAATATTTGTCGCTCTTGCCGAACTGGTCAACGGCGGTGCGCTCGTCCGGGTTGTTCATAAAGTTGACGAAGCGCTTGAGCACCTCGGGATCAAACTCGAGCGTGTTCTTCATCACCGAGCGGTACTTGGCATTATCCTCATCGCGCATCATGTTCATAAAGGCGCTGTTATAGACGCGATGCATACCCAGCGTGCGCACAAAATAGCCTTCCATCAGCCAGAAGGCTTCGGCCAGCAGCAGCGTATCGGGCGCTTCGACGGCGACCCGGTCAACTACTTCGCGCCAGAACTCATGCGGGATAGCGGCATCAAACTGCTCCTTGGTCAGCCCATGATCCGAGCGAGAGGCAATATCACCGCCCGTGCCGGGCTGCGGAAACCAGAGACGCTGGTAGTGCCGCTTCGCCAGGGTCATGGCGGCGTCGAAGCGAATGACCGGCGTTTTCCGCGCGACATGCAGGATCGTCTGGATCACCGCCTCGCGTACCTCCGGAATGAGGAAGTTCAACTGCGCGGTATCATTCCAGGGCATGCTGGTGCCGTCGTTGCCATGGTAAATATATTTGGTGTCGCCGGTCCAGTGATCCACCCGCTTGAAGACGACAGCGGCATCGCTGCGGCTGTAGTAGTGATCCTCCAGGTAGATACCCACGCGTCCATCCCAGGAGAGATCCGGCCCGTTGAAGCTGTAGGCCGGGAAGGGGCTGTAGTCCAGCGAGATAAACCAGTCGGGATGCTCAACCACCCACTTCGAGTCGATGCCCATATGGTTGGGCACCATATCGCTGGACATGCGGATACCGCGTCGCCATGCGCGGTCCTTCAGGTTCTGAAAGGCTTCTTCGCCGCCGAGCAGGGGCGAGATAACATAATCAAAGAGCGAGTAGGCCGATGCCTCAGCCTCAGGATTGCCGCACATCTGCTTGATACGCTGCGAGGCCGGACTGCGCTGCCAGATCCCGATCAGCCAGAGCCCGCTAAAGCCCGAGCGCGCCAGCCGATCCAACTCCTCATCGGGAACTTCATCCAGGCGCGTCAGTTGGCGCTGATACTGCTTCGAGAGCTGATCCAGCCAGACATAAATATTTTTAGCAAGCAGCACCAGCCGGGGCATCCAGTCCAGGTCTACGCTAAAGCGCTCATACTCCACATCCAGTGTGCCATAGTCAGGCACCAGTGATGGCCCCGGCCCCAGGCCGGCCGGATGGAACATCCGGGCATCCTCGCGGATAAAGTCCAGACTGCTGAGCATGCGGTAGAGAAACTCGCCGATAACTTCAGACCAGCGGGTGCGGAGAAATTCCAGTTGATCAAACAGCGAGTGCGGATGCGCCAGAGCGGGCGCGCGCAGCATATCGATCAGGTTCTGGTTTTCGGGACCAAAGCGCGGTTGGGTCTCGAAGAACTCGCGCAGGCTGCCCCACACATCGGGGTAGACCGTTTCGGCATCAAGGCGCGCATCATCAAACAGCTCGAGGTAGGGCGCGAAGGCCGGGTTCATATTTGCCAGCCAGAGCAGCAGTAGCTCTTCCTTCTCCACCTGGGGATGCGGCACGCCGGCCGTTTCGCCCTGCATATACGCATCAAGGGCAATTTCCCCGCGATAGACCCGCAGGGGCGGGAACTCGTCGGCAAAGGTGTAGAGTACCTTGTCAATATGTTCCTGGCCGAAACGACCATTAAGCCACTCTAGCGCCTGCTTCAACACCTGGGGATTCTTCTCCCGGCGGTAGAGCGCAACCACATAGTGCAGGATCTCATCAATCATGCCCATCGCATTGATATGGCTGGCCTGGACTGCCTGCTCCGGATGGTTGAGAATATCGCGCTGCTCGTTCATCTTCTGCGCGAAGACCCGGGCGGCACGAAAGTTGGCAAAAATAACATTACCACTAAACGCGAAGAGCGACTCGTCAAACTGATAGCGGTCGCGCGCCTTCCGGGAGACATGAAACTCCATCCGAACGGCGTCGTTCCACTGTTTTTCCACTAAGAACCTCCCCTTGAGTCTACAATTCTCTCTATAATCCATGATAGCTGACCTGAGCGGCCGGCCATGCGGCATAGAACGCACTTCACCAACAAACGGACTCCCGTAGTATTCCTACGGGAGGTAGGTCATCTGCGCAACGGTTCATCACGCCGTGCATGCCATGCAATCAGGCCGGCGCACTGTACACAATCAGGTAATTACCGATGCGCGTGAGTAGGTCATGATAACATAAGTTGTTCTATCGGGTTGCAGGCACCATTATAGTACAGGATTACCCATCCGGGCCAATCGGGTTGACCGCCCCATCCGGAGGTATTTGCAAGTGCGACTGCACACTGCATGCCTTTCCGAATGGTTATAGCCGCAAGAATCGTGCCATGGTCCGGCGTCTGTAGTCCGTCAATGACACGAGGTACGCGGTACGGTCTGTTCCGGCCCGCTGCCGGACCCAAAAGCCCGATTCGCCTGCGGCAGCATGGTACACTTTTGTTCTTTTTCACAAAAATGTTGCACAACGTGCAACATTTTTGTGAAAAAGATGGTCGGTTCCGCCCTGCCAAAGGCGAAATACATCTCCAGGTGGAGAACTGCGTAAGTCCTGTCAATTACACAAGTTACGCGGTGGGCATAAAAATCGGACACGTACTCCCACAACGGCAGTCTTCGCCTGCGGCAACATGGTACTTCATGGATCTTGTTCACAACATTTTTCACTTTGTGAAAAATGTTGT
>CAKZQX010001096.1 GCA_937141995.1 uncultured Chloroflexaceae bacterium
CGACATTGGGGTCTGGAATCCTCCTTTAAAGCCGTCTGATCTGCGCATACCGCTTGATGTTAACACGGGGCAGGCTTTTCTCGATCTCTGTATTCACCCACATATACAAGATCGAATGCGTAGTGAAATAATATCTTTTGACAAAGACGAACTGGGCAAGTTGAAATCAACGGCTGTTAATATGGAAGCAGTTACTAAAGTTGCTCGCTGGTTCTTCCCTGATGATCCAGCATGCCTTGATTATCCTTTCTTTTGCTATGGAAGGCGATTTAAAGCTGGTGAAGATAAACATCGTTGCTGGAATATTGTCAAGTGTGACAAATGTTCATTTCGCTCGCTAGTAAGTTGTCCAGGAAAGTAGAGTTTTTCTGTATATGATGGCAATAACTTTTCTAAGGGTTTTGTTATATGACGCAGTCTTCTGCCATCTGAAGAACTGTTATAACTGATCAGGATTTTGGAATGCCACCTGTAGACCTTGCAGCATTGCATCGCAGTTTACAGACTGCATCGAAACAAAGAAGAATTACCTTCTGGACACGTTTTTGTCTTGATCACGAAATTGCAGAGCGTGCAGTACCGCTTTTTGCACTTTCGGGCGATCATGTTTCTGTCCAGCCATATGGATTAGATCAACGGCTGATACTTCAGCGTTCACCCCAAATGGAGAGTCTGGTAATCAATGAGGTTCAGAAAGTAGTTCAAGATTTTTCGGCGAGAACAGAAGAATTTGAGGGGTTAATTTATATGATGCTCTGGAAAGATGACAATTTGATATTACCATTGTATATAGGTAAATCCGAAAAGTACGGAAAAACTCAAAACCTTTCCGCGAACATTGCGCACATTGAGACAAACAAAAGCTTCTTCTGTCGATGGGGATACAACTACGCATATCATATTGGCGATTTAAGTGCAGTTGTGTGTCCAGGTCATCCACAGAAAAAGATCAATCGTAAGTATACCAAATGGGCAGAGCGATTATTCTTGTCCTTTCCAAGCGAATTTCCGAAACTTCGACGTGAAACATATTTCTGGATCAAAGCCTGGAAGCATGGAAGTGCAGGTATCTGGAAAGAGTATGGTGAAACGTCACTGACTTTTTTAGAGTATCTGCTGATAGGTGTGTCCAGTGACTTGTTCTCTGATCTGTTGTTGAACGAGGAAGGTGTCAACCGTAGATAATGCGTGATATTGCATAGCAACGTGCATAGCAACGGTCAAGATGAGAAGTCGCATACTTTTGGTCATCACCGAGTAACCCATCAATCATCATGTTTCTCGTGATGTTGTTGCTCGCCTTGCCGTTTCTCCAGCGCCTCCTGCAGCAACGCAATCATCTGCGCATTAATCGAACGGTACTCTTTTGCCGCCAGGTGCTTGATCTGCTCGTACAACTCCTCGGGTATACGTAAGTTTGTGCGTACATCAGCCACATCTCACCATCCTCTTCTGACACGCCGCTATGCAGGAACGCCAGGACGGTATTGACAACGACGCCACGATGGCAGCATAATACTGCCGAAATACTACCATTAGAGTCGTTGTACACCGATACCGCATTCCAGCACGCCGGCAACGACACGAAGCGCTCTACCGGGTATCTGAAACCGCGTAGGGCGGCACGGCTCCGTGCCGCGTAGCCCGACCGCAACCATCAAAGGAGCATGCCATGGCTTCAGCGTGTCATCTTACCACGCTTGACGATACGCGCAAATTACTTGCCCGGCAACTGCTTGGGCACACGCTCATGAGTGAGGAGTGTGTCGAACTGGCACGCGAGGTCGCCGAAACAGAGGGGGTCAGTCTTGATCATGTGCTACCCCGCATTGCCTACGAAATGGTCAACGTTTTGCTCTTCATGAGTGAATGGGATATAGCCGTCACCCTGGATCGTTTGGCACTGCTCACCACCAACACGTTTACCCCAGGGGAGTGAATGGTCTATGCCGGGTTATTGCAGGTGCATTGTGTTATTGGTTGTCGCGTTGCATAGACCATCTGCAAACAGGCATCAAAATCGTCGCCGACCCAGGTTCCTGCAACATCAAGCAGAGATGTGGCCGGCGTAGCAGTTGTCTCACAAACAACCGGCGGTGTGGCAGCCATGGCTTGCTCCAGAGCGCCAGCCAGCCCCGCAATGAGTTGCAGTCTTTCAGTGACTGAGAGATGCTGTGCGGCTGCCAGGATCTGCTCAACGGTCATCAGTGGTGCCATCTTTCGGTCTCTTCGCGTATACTTTATCATGAGACATTTTAGCACAATTGCGACACACTCCAAATTATTTCTATCAGGCTCCGGGCCATATTCTGCCTGGTATAAATGTAGCAGGCGGGTGAGTTCGGGGTACACTGCGGGTTGCTCAGACTGGTCGGCATCGCGCACAATGGTGTAAAGCATTGCCCGTGCTTCCGTGAATGACGGCTCACGTCCAAGGTTCTGCACACAGCGCGGGAGAAACTCGTGGTTAATCTCACGGAAGAGCCGCCAGTTGGATAGTGGTTGCTCATCCAGCCGTTGCGTATAATCCGGAATGAAGACCCGCAGCAGTGACTTGATATGTTCCTGGCGGATCAAAATGCCCAGGTGCCGGCGTGCCTCTCCGAGGAGCGTCTCAATAGCCTGCCGGCGATCGCTGCTGCTGCGTACGCTGGTAACTGCGTCTACCAGGTGCTCACAGGTAGTGAGCCACTCGGTGGGTTGCGCCAGCACATAGCGTAGCAGTGCCTCTTCCTGCGCGGTTGGACAGCGGGTCATTTTGTGTGCCAGGGTTGTCCAGAAGCGCTCCGGCGCTTTGCGCAGTAAGTCATGCGTGGCCCGCATCACCCCGATACCGCCCATACCAATCTCAGAGAGCCAGATATTTCCGGCTGCCCCATCGCCAAAATCGGTATGCAGTTCTGTCCATGCCGACACATAGTTCAGGGCTTCCACGCCCGCCACTTCCTGCGCGAGTTGTTTCAGTGCCTGGGAAATGCTGTACTGAAAGCTGTCATGCAAATAGTCCTGAGCACGCTTGCCGCCGGTCTGGATCTCGCTGTAGAGTTCAACAAAGAAGGACAGATAAGTATCATCGTTCACTAATTCGATAACTGCCCTTTCCTGCCGTTGTGAGAGCTTATAAACGTTGCTCAGGAGGTTGGTAAAGCGGTGGTTAAATTCACCCTGACTAACACTCCACCACGCACGCAACCCTTCCGGTGTGCCTCCATCAGTACGGCACCACTGGTCAGCTAAAGTGGACCCATTGTCAAGCACAACCAAATCGCCCGTTTTCGTTCGTCTCCTTTCTTGCTTGAACTGCGAAACACTTGACACCTGGGCGATGGCTGGAACTCCTGAGACCCATGCAAACGGTCAGTTATCCACATGTTGTGGTTTCCCCGTTCGCAAGCAGCACATCGCCCCGATAGACGCTGCCCGGTGTCTGGTAGCTTGCGACCGAGGACTGGCGCTCAAAGAGCGTGGGCCATTCCCGCAGCGCAATCGTTTTCCATTCGCGCACCACCGTGGGATGGATGCCATGGTCGGACGCGATCTGCGTGACGGGTTTTTCCTCCCGCAGGACTTCCTGAACCACCTGCGCTTTGAAGGTCGAACGGTAAATCTTTTTACTTGCCATGATAGGTACGAAAACTCCTGGACTCATTGTGCAATTTTATGGATCCATTATAGTTAGGGTGTTTGATATCAAACTGCCATCTCAGCGAGGTGAGGAACGTCGTGTCATCACACAGAATGTGGTTGATGAGGTGAAAGCGCACCTCAAGTGGCTTGATAGTTAGCCCATGACGGTCAGGGGGGCATATGCAGCAAATATGTGGTACAGGAGCGGTATGAAAGACTGTATCTACAATCGGATAGCGCGGGCGAGAAACCCGCAACATTTCATGAAGAAACCCGCAGCTTTTGCTGCGGGCTATCAAATAAGTAGTGGCGACCTCGGCGCGATTCGAACGCGCGACCTCTTCCTCCGCAGGGAAGCGCTCTAATCCACTGAGCTACGAGGTCCGATTGAGTACGTCCGTTATGATACCATGCCGCAGCAGTTTTGGCAAGTCGTGGAAGAACCAAGAACCAAGAACTGAGAACTGAGAACCGAGAAGAGGGCAGGGAACAGAGAACACCTTTGCGACGCACGGCGGTTGTTGTTCCCTGTTCTTGCTGCGCTACGTGCTGCTTGCTCTTCTCAGGCGGCTAGAGCGAGGTTGGCGGCATGTAGCCCAGCGCAAACATGATCCCGCCCTCGCAGACCAGTTGCCCGTCTACGGTGGCTTTGCCCTGACCTTTCCCCACCCCGCGCCGGATCTTATCCAGCGTGACCTCCATGCGCAGCGTGTCACCCGGGCGCACCGGGCGGCGAAACCGCACCGTATCGATCCCGGCGAAGAAGGCCAGTTTGCCCTTGTTCTCCGGCTGGCTGAGCGTGGCGACCGCGCCGGTCTGCGCCAGTGCTTCGACAATCAGCACGCCGGGCATAATCGGCATATTCGGGAAGTGCCCCTGGAAGAAGGGCTCATTGATCGTCACCAGTTTCTCGCCCAGGGCGCGTACACCCGGCTCCAATTCCAGGATGCGATCAACCAGTAAGAAGGGATACCGATGGGGAATGATCTCCATGATCTCCTGTGTGGTCAGCATACTGCCTCCATTTCTCCAAATAGTTGTGTAAACTCTATGATAGCATAGGAATGACCCGCAGGTGTGCCGGGTTGCGCGGATAACTTGACCAGACCCCCGCCGCGTGCTATGATCTATCCGGCATACAATGCAAGAATGTACCGTGATGACGAGGACGAGTAGCCCGGCCACCGCCTCCAGGGAGGGAGCGTCAGTGACTGTGAGCGCCCCGGTATGGAGCCCGGCGAAAACCACCTCGGAGCCGTTCCTTGAACAGCGTGCTGCTTCAGTAGGGGAATGCGGGTTGCGCCCGTTATAGCGTGCATGAGCGGTTCTGGATGCTGCGGTAGTGGTCGATCAGGTGTGGACCATTATCCGCTCCAGAAGCGGAATCTGGGTGGAACCACGAAGCAACCTTCGTCCCGGTGCGGGCGGAGGCTTTTTTATTCTTTAGAGGAGTGTGTAAAGGATGAGCCGGCACTATTCTTCCCGGCGGCCGACCCGGCGGCGTTCCCGGCGCGATGGCGGCTGCCTGGGCCGGCTGCCGGCGCTGACGGCGTTTGCGGTGATTCTGGTTGCGCTCTATGTGGGGTTTGTGCGTCCCCAGATTGGTAATTTTATCGGGGGACAACTGGGGCAGCGCCTGGTCGGTGGACCGAGCGGGGTGCAGACCCAGGTTGAGCAGCAACTGGCCGAGGGTGTGCCGGGCATTATTGCTGCGCTACCCTCCGGCGAGTTACCCGTCTCGGAGCAGGATGCGAATGCTTATATTGCAGCCAATCCCCAGGCACTGGAACCGCTGGAGTCGGCGACCGTGCAGTTTACGCCGGGCCAGGTCAGCGCAAATATCCAGGCGTTTGGCACGTCCAGTCGGGCCAGCGCTCAGATGACAGCGCAGGATGGGCAGCTTGTGCTTAACAATCCGCAGATCGACGGCCCGCTCAACGCGGTGATTTCCGCCAACAGCCTGGCTGACTCGCTGGAGAGTCAGATCAATGCGGAGCTTGCCGCCCAGGGCCGGGTCGTGCGCGATGTGCGTGTCGAGCAGGGCCAGTTGGTATTACAGATCGAATAAGAGGCGGACTACGGATTACGGACTACGGATTACGGATTACGGATTACGGACTATGGACTACGGAAATCAGGAGGTATCTTATGCCGGTCGATCCAAATCAAGACCCTTACTACCGCCTGCGCCACTCGGCGGCACACGTCATGGCGCAGGCGGTGCTGGAGCAGTTTCCCGAAGGCAAAGTGGCGATTGGACCGCCAATCGAGAATGGCTTTTACTACGACTTTGATCTGCCGCGCGCGCTCGCACCCGAAGATCTGGAGCAGATCGAGCAGCGCATGCGCGAAATCATCGCCGGGAACCATCCTTTTCACTACCGGGTAGTCAGTGCCGACGAGGCGAAAGAACTCTTCAAGGAGCAGCCCTACAAGCTGGAGTTGATCGTGGGGTTGGAGCAAGGTCAGGATGAGTATGGTGATACCGACTCGGGTAGCACGGTGATTTCGACCTACCGGCAGGATACGTTTGAAGATCTCTGTCGGGGGCCGCATGTGGAGCACACCGGGCAGATCCCGTCCGAGGGTCTCAAGCTGATGAGTGTGGCCGGGGCCTACTGGCGCGGCGACGAGCATCGGCCCCAACTACAGCGCATCTATGGCACGGCCTGGAACAGCCAGGAAGAGCTGGAGCAGTATCTCTGGCGCATTGAGGAGGCTAAACGGCGTGACCATCGGCGATTGGGCAAGGAACTTGATCTGTTCAGTGTTTCGGATGAAGTTGGCGGCGGGTTGATCCTGTGGCATCCCAAGGGCGCCATGATCCGGGGAATTGTCGAGGCATTCACCCGCGAGGCGCATCTCCAGAATGGCTACGACTGGGTCTACACGCCGCATGTGGGCCGCGCCCATCTCTGGGAGACCTCGGGGCACCTGGACTTTTACAAGGAGAATATGTTTGCCGGAATGGATATCGAGGGCGAGACTTACTATGCCAAGCCCATGAACTGTCCCTTCCATATTGAGATCTACAAGACCCATCTGCGCTCCTACCGCGATCTGCCGCTGCGCTATGCCGAGAATGGCGCGGTCTACCGCTTTGAGCGTAGTGGTGTTTTGCATGGTCTGACGCGGGTGCGCGGCTTTACCCAGGACGATGCTCATATCTTTTGTCGTCCCGACCAGATCAACACGGAGATTAGTCGGGCGCTGGACTTCTCGCTGTATGTGCTGCGGGCGTTTGGCCTGACCGATTTTAGCGCGTATCTCTCAACCATGCCGGAACACCATGTCGGTGAGCCCGATAACTGGGAACAGGCCACGGCTGCGTTGCGCCAGGCGCTTGATGCGCATGCATTATCTTACAAAGTTGACGAGGGCGGCGGAGCTTTTTATGGGCCGAAAATTGACCTGAAGGTCAGTGATGCGCTGGGGCGCGAATGGCAACTCAGTACAATTCAGTTCGATTTTAACCTGCCCGACCGCTTTGATCTGGAGTTTATCGGCGAAGATGGGCAGCCGCATCGTCCCTTCATGGTCCACCGGGCGTTGCTGGGAAGTATGGAGCGCTTCTTTGGTGTCTTGATCGAGCATTTCGCCGGGGCGTTCCCGCTCTGGCTTTCACCGGTTCAAGCGGTGATTATCCCGATCACCGACCGTCATCTAGAATTTGCCGGGGATGTGCGGCAGCGGCTGGAGGCGGCCGGGTTGCGCGTCGAGATCGACCAGAGCAAGGATCGGATGCAGAATAAGATCCGGCGGGCGCAGTTGCAAAAAGTTCCTTACATGCTTATAATCGGCAACAAAGAGCAAGAAGCTGATGCTGTTGCGGTTCGTTTGCGTTCGGGTGAGGATCTCGGCGCGATACCGATTTCTGCCTTTATCGAACGGGCGCAGGGTGAAATAGCCGCGCGCACATGATAATGATATGCCGGCGTCGTCAGATGGTAGCAGCCTGGGGTCAGAAGCCCGGTTCCGACTGCCGTCTGACGTTCGCTTTCAGGAGATTTTATGGGACGCTTCTTTCTCGGTTTTATGACCGGGGCAGCACTGAGCGCAACGGCAGTTATTCTTTACACCCCCCGATCGGGAGATGACCTGCGCCAGAGCCTGACCAGTGCCGTC
This sequence comes from uncultured Chloroflexaceae bacterium, assembly GCA_937141995.1. Lineage (GTDB taxonomy): Bacteria > Chloroflexota > Chloroflexia > Chloroflexales > Chloroflexaceae > CAKZQX01. Next base: position 7,753 of record CAKZQX010001096.1, read on the forward strand.
GATGCGGCGGTTGCGGCGGGGCAGGCAGCGGCGGCGGCCCAGGAAGCGGAACTCTGGAGCGAGGTTCGCCGGCGTCTCAAGGAAGCGCAGGCGGCGGCTACCCGTCCACCGGCTGACGAAGATCCCTACACACCACCGCTGGAGTATTAAGCTATGGATGCAGAGATCATTGCGATCGGCTCCGAACTCCTGCTGGGGGCCACAATTGATACCAACAGCGCCTACCTGGCAAGTCAACTGGCCGCCGCCGGGGTGAATGTCTTTCGCAAGAGCGTGGTCGGCGATAATGTTGGGCGCATTACGGCCATGATCAATGAGTCCCTCAGCCGGGCGGACCTGGTGATCTGCACGGGCGGGTTGGGGCCGACCCAGGATGATGTTACGCGTGAGGCGGTTGCACAGGCGTTTGGGCAACCCCTGGAGTTTCGCCAGGAACTGCTCGATCAGGTTGCCGCCCGCTTTGCCGCGTTTCGCCGTACGATGAGTCCCAGTAATCGCCGGCAGGCCTATCTGCCGCAGGGCGCGCGCGCGATTGAGAATCCCCGGGGAACGGCCCCGGCTTTTTTGATCGAAGATGAGCGTGGTACTGTGATCGGCTTGCCCGGCGTGCCGAGTGAGATGCGCTTCCTCTACGAAACGGTGGTGCGGCCCTACCTGCGCAATGAGCGCGGCATCCGCGATGTTATTCTGACGCGGACGCTGTATGCCACCGGCCTGGGGGAGAGTGTTATCGGCGAGCGCATTGCCGACCTGATGGATCAGGCCAATCCGACCGTGGGGATTTCGGCCAAGGCTGCGCGCTATGAACTGCGCATCGGGGCCAGGGCCGAGCGTGTGGAGGCAGCCGAGGCGCTGATCGCCGGGGTTGAAGCCACGCTGCGTGAGCGCCTGGGCAGCTATCTGATTGGCGACGAGCCGCTGGAGAAGTTGGTGCCGCGCCTGCTGGCCGAACGGCAATGCTCACTGGCGATCTATGAGGGCAATGCCTTTGCCCCGGTCTATCGGGCGCTGGGCGTGCGGCCGGACGGGCTGGCCCGG